>JAKSMP010000045.1 GCA_024400505.1 Bacteroidales bacterium
CATTTTCAGCCACTTGACCAAATTTTTAAAGTTAAAAATGTTTAATTAAAATATTGATAATCAAATTGTTGAACTAAAAAGTTCCGAAGTATTGTATATATATAAATTTATATTTATCGCAATTTCCACTCCGCAAAAACAGATGCACTCATCTCCTGTTTGACACCTTGACACCCTGACACCTGACACCCACAACATCTCATAATGTCAGAAGTCACATTTATAAGCATACTGATATTCAATCCATAAAAACCAATTTCCTTGCAAATCTATGCACTAAGAATCTTGCAACCTGAGTTTAATGTAATCAAAGACAGCCCAGGTGAGCATATGAAATATTGCATGCATTTGAAACCCTCCTGACACTTATAAGAATCATTGCCAAGGGCCAAATTCTATCATTGCGAAACGATGAATTGAATCATTACGCAACGATGGGGCTAAGCATTGCCCATGGGTATTACTTATCTTAGCATACGCCAAATAGCTTTAACTGAAATGCCTGTAGGCGAGCATTGGATAGAACCTAGAACGAGCAACGGCACATCACATTACAAAACCATATGAAATAACAAAATAGCATCAACTCACTACTACCACAAAATGTCTTTGGGGAAAAATACGTAGCCAAATGGGAATTTTCCAAAAAGAATATTGTTAATTTTGCAAAACAAACTTCTAACAACAATGCCTTATGAAAAAGTGTTATTTTATGCTTCGCGCAATGGCAGCAGTGGTACTGATGGCTGTTTCGACCATGGCCATGACCAGCTGCGAAAAAGAAACCAACAATCCTTCACCCCCCAACGACTCGACCGATGTTCCTGACTTGTACCAGGAAATTTCGTGCCAGGCAATGGTGACTTTTGACGGCAACTCCTACTCCGGCAACAAGGCCACCATCTTGGACTTCAACCCCGTGGCCAGCACGATGGGGCTATGGATGACGGTTTATCTGGATAACAAAAAGAATTTCAACTTAGAATTCGCTGATTTTGAAGGCGACTCTGTGTCCCTGCAAACAGAAGAGCTTGATGGCAATTTCACCGATTCGGAAGAAGGGAGAGGATATGTGTACTCCATGACCAACTGTTCTGCAACCATCATCAAGCTGGGCAACAGCCAATACCACATCTATGGAACAATGAACGTGGCCACCCCCAACGGACTCAAACTGGTAGAGTTTGACATCAAGGGTGGCATATATGACCACCACTACCCAACGGGCAGTGGCACCATCAGCTATGGGAAATTCAGCCGCGACCTGAGCGTGTCCACCGTGCAGTATAACGGAACTTATATTTACGACCTACGCGACTATGCCCCAGACACTTACCTCATAGTTGAGTCTCTGAACGAACTGAGTTCCGATATGCCCATCAGCAACAATAGGGAAGATATGCTGGCCGGCACACACGTATATGTTTCGGCTATACACCAGCAACTTGACAAATCGCAATTTAGCGATGTGCTTAAGAACGGAACTTTACAGGTTTCACGCATAGGCAACAACTACACCATATCGCTGGAGTGCAATTCGCTACATGGAAAAGTGGTAGCCAACTACGAAGGCATCATAGCCAAATTATAGTGCTCACATCACTAATCTGTAGACAATAGCAAGAGGGGGTACCCAATACAATGGGTGCTCCCTCTTGCTTTATCCCTTTGCATAAATAATTATTGCCTCCGGGCAATAAAACAAGTATCAACTACGTTGATATAGAACAACACATAAAACATAACAACTATGCAATCCGAAATTGAACAACGTGTGCAAAAAGCGCGCGAACTCCACGCAAACGGCTGCAATTGCTGCCAAGCAGTGGTGATGGCTTATGCCGACAAACTACCCGTAGATGCCCAATCAGCCATGCAGATGGCTCAACCATTTGGCCGAGGCCTTTCTGGGTTGAAACAGACATGCGGATGCGTAAACGGCATGGCCATGGTGTGCGGATTGGTCAATCAAACCATGATGTTCAAAGGTTTAGCTACTCAATTTCAGGAAGAGCAAGGCTCAATAAACTGCTTTGAACTGCTGAAAAACCATGGGACAAACCACTCATGCAACGATTTGGTGGCTTGCGCTGCACGTTTGATGGGCGAATCTATCCTATAGCAAATGAGAGTAAAAACAAAAAAATAACCTAGTAGCACAATAAAATAGAAATTTCGATGTTTTTCTATATTATTTTAGAAATAAAGTCGTATCAAATAATACAAAAATAGGAAACATCAAAACAACATATATTATGAAGAAACTGTTTTTATTATGCATGTTTGCCGCTATGACCATCGGCGCTGCAAATGCTCAGGAACAGAAAACTGAAAGCAACGACCCCCAGCACGGTGCAAGAATCGTGTTTGCCGAAAGAGAACACAACTATGGAACTATCCAGAAGGGTGGCGACGGCAATTGTACCTTCTCTTTCACCAACAAGGGCGATGAGCCCCTGATTCTCTCCAGTGTGCGTGCCAGTTGTGGCTGCACCACTCCTAAATGGACTCAGAAGCCCGTTATGCCTGGCAAGACTGGCGAAATCGGTGTACGCTACAACACCAACAACACCGGTGGTTTCACCAAAACCATCACCATCACTTCAAATGCCGTGAACGAACCTCGCGTAGTAGTGAAAATCAAAGGCAATGTGGTGGCTCCCACTCTTGCCAACTAATATCGAAGAATGATTATGGATTGAAGAATGAGCGGTAATGCTACCGTTCATTCTTTAACTGCATAAACTCTTTTCACCTCGAATTATCATAGAAATATCAACTAAAATATATATACCATGCCCACCATTTCTAAAAAAGGCCAAGAACTGCCTCAGTCGGCAATTCGCAAACTCATTCCCTATTCCGACGCTGCTAAAGCTCGTGGAACCAAAGTAATCCACCTCAACATCGGCCAGCCCGATATCGAGACTCCTAAGGGTGCACTCAAATCTCTTGCTGAGACCGAAATCGGAGTTCTTGCTTACGCTCCCTCCAATGGCAACCTCTCTTACCGCAAGAAACTTGTAGAATACTACAAACGCAACAATATCAACATCAACGAGAACGAGATTATCGTCACCTGCGGTGGTTCCGAAGCCCTGCAGTTTGCTTTCACCGTATGTCTCAATCCTGGTGAGGAAATCCTCATCCCCGAGCCCTACTATGCAAACTACAACACCTTCGCAATGCTCAGCGACAGCCAGATTAAGACCATCCCCTCCTCTATCAAGGACGGCTTTGCACTGCCTCCCATCGAGGAATTTGAGAAGGCTATCACTCCCAAGACCCGCGCTATCATGATTTGCAACCCCAACAACCCCACCGGTTACCTCTACACCAAAGAGGAGCTCCAGAAGGTTGCTGAAATCGTGAAGAAGCACGACCTCTTCCTTTTCGCCGACGAGGTTTATCGTGAATTCTGCTACGATGGAAACGAACATTTCAGCGTAATGCAGCTCGAAGGTATTGAGCAGAACGTAGTACTTCTCGACTCTGTTTCAAAGCGTTACAGTGCTTGTGGTGCACGTATTGGCACCCTTATCTCCCACAACAAAGAAATCATCTCCGCAGCCATGCGCATGGCTATGGCTCGCCTCTCTCCCCCCAGCTTCGGCCAGATCTTCAGCGAGGCAGCTATCGACACTCCTCAAGAGTATTTCGACGCTGTAAGCAAGGAGTATGTTGCTCGTCGCAATGTCCTTATTGAAGGCCTCAACAATATCCCTGGCGTATTCTGCCCCACCCCAAAAGGTGCTTTCTACACCGTGGTAGAATTCCCCATCGATGACTCCGACAAGTTCTGCCAGTGGTTGCTCACTGACTTCAGCTACAACGGTGAAACTGTAATGATGGCACCTGCTACTGGTTTCTATGTGAACCCCGAAGATGGCAAACATCAGGCTCGTATCACCTATTGCCTCTGCATCGACGACCTCAAGCGCGCTATCAAGTGCCTCGAAGAGGCTCTGAAGGTTTACCCTGGCCGCACCAAATAGTTTTCGAAAAAAGGATACTGAATTTTCTTAGGGTGGCTCTCTATGAGCCGCCCTTTCTTTCAAAAAAAACGCACAAAAGGCTGATTGATATGACCAGAGAGCAACAGCGGATACAAATTATTCAAGCATGCATCCAACAACAACAACACGTGGCCTCAGTGGCCAAGCAAGAGATGGACTCATGCCAGCAGCAGAGCAACGAATATGACGCCAACGTGGATCGCTACGATGCTTATCGCACCAAACTCATGCGGCAGCGCGATATGTTTGCCAAACAACTGTCTAACGCCAATGCCAGCATCCGTGTGCTACAAGAACTGATGCAGCTACCACCGATGAATGTAGCTGACCACGGAGCCATTGTCATCACCAACAAACAGCGTTTCTTCCTTAGTGCAGGTATAGGAAAATTCCTAGTCCCGTTCCACGCACCAGAAAGCCGTCCTCAGGAAGTGTTCTTTGCCATCAGCGCCCAAACGCCTATCTATATGGCATTGAAAGGAAATCATGTGGGGGACACCATCACTTTCAACGGAGTGACACAAGAAATAGAAGCCATTTTGTAAGCAAGCAAAAGTCAGTCCAAAGATGCAGCTATGGATTCTTTCAACTCTTCAAAACGGAGGAATCTGTGCCCGCAGTCATCTTTCCACACTACTTGCTCATAATTGGGGAAAAGATTCAAAAGTGGGCGATGATCGCCGAGGGTTTCATCATCTGTGCTAAGAGCAAAATACAATTTCCCTTGGGCAGTTATCTGCTGAAATACTGTTCGATCAAACACCTGATATTCTTCCATCCTTAATGGGAATAGTTGCTTAATGGTTTTGTCTTCGGGTGGTATATGCTGTTCCAAAAAACAGAGAGTGCCCACAATGTCTCGCACAGGATTGATGCACCAAATAGGACCTCCGAAAAGACCTGCACAACAGAGGGCATAATAGCCACCTAAGCTACTACCCATAATCAACGCAGGTTGTTGCTGAGTTATAATATCCCTTAATTTTTGAAAGATTTGAAACGGAGTCTGAGCGGCATAGTCAACGGTTGGGGCTAGTAACTCATAGCTTGGGAACATCGACTGCAAGAGCTGCGCTTTATAGGCTTGGCCAGTGGTACCATAGCCATGGATATACAGTAATTTCATAATAGAATAACGCATAGGGAAAATATATGTTGTGTTTGATGCAATAATTGTTGACTATCATAGTTAATCATTATAAATATAAAAAACGTTATGATTCGTAAAGCACTCTTCATATCTCTGGCCTTAATGCTGAGCATTACTGCCACCTATGCACAATCACAGCAGCAGCGACTCGAAAAACACGTATATCTGCTAGCCTCCGACTCTCTGCAAGGACGCAAAGCAGGCACTGACGATGCAAGAAAGGCGGCTGACTACATTGAGCACGAATATCAGCAAATGGGATTAAAGCCCCTCTTTGACTCTTATCAGTTAAATTTCTCTCTGCTTGCATTTCAGTCCATAAGGTTGGATGCAGATCCTTCGACCCCCGGCCCGGTCTATCGCGATGTGATTGCCGTGATTGAAGGCAACGACCCCAAACTGAAGAATGAGTATATCGTGGTGGGAGCACACTACGACCATTTGGGGGTGAAAAACGACAAGATTTACAATGGAGCAGATGACAATGCTTCGGGTTCGGCTTGCGTGATAGAAATTGCCCGCCAACTCCTACAACACCGCAGCGAGTTGAAACGCAGCGTGATCATTTGCGCTTTTGATGCCGAGGAGATTGGCCTCTATGGTTCCAAAGCATTGGCAGAGAAATTGGCCAATAAGGGAATGCTTGGACATGTGAAGGTGATGATGAGCGTGGACATGGTCGGCTGGCTCAAGCAGGGAAAGGAACTAACCCTCGAAGGAGCTGGTACTCTTTCAAATGGTAGCGAGCTGCTCAAAGATGTGGCACAGCAGACTGGCCTACCCATTGCGCTACGCCGATTCGAAACCTCACCCTTCACAGCCACTGACACCGAACCATTTGCCAAGTATCATATCCCCACTTTGGCCATCACCACAGGATTGAAATCACCTTACCACAAACCTGAAGACGAAGCTCACCTCATTGATTATCCCGGTTTATCCAATGTAACCGACTACCTTTCTGCCCTTGTGCTGCGAATGGCATCAGACAATAAATCGGTAGAATGGTCGGGGAAAGTGGCAGCAAAACACGACGAAAGACTCAAAACTTTTGAAGTGGCACCCGTGATTGGCTACAACATGAGCAACGTTAGATTCTCTGAATCCATGTTCGACTGCAAAAGCAGCATTGGACTGACCACAGGTATTAGTGCCAATTGGAATTTCGCCAGACACTTTGGAATGAGTGCAGATTTGCTCTATTCCCTATCAAGAAGCCCATATCCCAATACGCTGAATGTGTGGGACAATCCTTATGACTACCACCAACAGTCCTTGCTTGTGCCAGTCCAGGCAAAGATTATTTTGGGCAACCCCACAATGGGCATACATGTGGGTTTTGGAGGCTACTATGGATATGCTTTTGCCCGTCGTATGGGGGTAGAGAATACCATCTTTGCCAATCAGCACCAATACGGCTACGCTTGGAGCATTGACGTCCGAATGGCCAACCTATCGATGGATTTCTCCTTTTATACTCAACTCAACGAACTTCTTCCACAAATTAATCTTACCCCTGCCTGCTCTGCCCAATACTTCACCTTCACCTTAGGTTGGTTTTTCTAAGAAATAATTGCTAATCATGGATTTTAAAGAAATAATCGGAGCATTCTTAGTGCTCTTTGCCATCATCGATATCACAGGGTCAATCCCCATCTTTTTGTCGCTCAAGCACAGCGGCAACAAATTCCACCCCTTCTATGCTGCCATCATCTCACTGGGCATATTTGTGGCGTTCTTCTTTTTGGGTGATGCCGCTCTGCACCTCTTTGGAGTGGATATCCAATCATTTGCAGTGGCAGGATCCATTGTGCTATTCATCATGGCATTTGAGATGATCCTAGGAGTGGAGATATTCAAAACCGAATCGGGTGCTGGCGGCTCAACAGTGGTGCCAATTGCATTCCCCCTGATTGCCGGTCCAGGTGCACTCACCACCATCATATCCCTTCGAGCCGAGTATGCCGATATCAATATTCTCACCGCGCTGATGGCGAACATTGTGCTTGACTACATTGTGCTCCGCTATATCGACAAACTAGAAAAACTCTTAGGTGCCACACTCATTTCCATTCTTAGGAAATTCTTCGGAGTCATCTTGCTAGCCATTGGCGTCAAACTGCTCAGCACCAATCTGGGTGGCATCATCCAGAATCTTTAACCCTCAACCTATAACGCATGAGAATAAGCAGAATGCACAAACCGAAATCATCAGCACTGAAATACCTAGCGGTGTTTGTGGTGCTTATTTTGGGGTATTTGGCATTCGGCACTGTGGCTAATCTACTGCCCAACAAACCCATCCATCAACATGTAAAAGACACGGTGGAGAGAAAGGATCTAGCTGCTGATTTCTGGTTCTCCTTCATAATGCAGCCAGCTTACTACATGGACAACTATACGGATGCCCTTATTCTCAATCAAGCTTGCCAAGGTGGTAAAGACCACATGCTTGAATCCCTCTTATTGGTGCCCCGATTAGAAGATTCTACCCACATGCAGTGTTCAAGCCTTAGCGCTTTTGTGGCAGGAGACCCCCATCTACAGCAAGTGCACTATGGCCGCTATTGGCATGGTAGCACATTCCTTATGCGATTCCTCCTATGCTTGGACAATTACATCCACATCCGATACATCTTCTATATCATCTCATCCCTAATGATGTTATGGGTGGCAGCTCTGCTGGCTCGACATCGTGGCATTTGGGCTGCAGTGCTTTATTGCTGTCCGTGGGTGCTGATCAATGTTGTCATCATGCAGCACTCCATCCAATTCGTGCCAGTGCTCATCATTGCATTGGCAGCTTCGTTGTGGATCATTTATCGGGTCAGGCATTGGAAGCAACTGTGCATGTCTCTCTTCGTAGTGGGTTCTCTCACTTGCTATTTCGACTTGCTCACCTGTCCATTACTCACCTGGGGCATTCCCATCTGCACCTATCTGCTGATGCACCATCAGCCATCATTCTTACGCGGACTGCAAACATGGTTCCACGCTTCTTTCCTCTGGGTGATAGGCTATGGTGGAACATGGATAAGCAAATGGCTGATAGCATCGCTCTTAACTGATGAAAATGTGATAGCCGATGGACTTGCTCAAGTATCTTCTCGTGCAGCCACGGGACATGATTTCTCTCGTTGGGATGCCTTGGCACAGAATCTAGATATGCTCCACTGGCCCTACATCTTCATTCCATTGATACTTTTGTGCATTGCTGTGGCATTCAAATTTCGTCGCAAAGGACTTTGCAATGCTGCGCTCTGCCTTATCACAGCACTTGTGCCCTGCTTGTGGTTCATTGCCACTGCCGAGCACGCATACCTCCACTACTGGTTCACCTACCGCAACCTAGCCGTATCGCTCATGGCCCTCTTCTTTGGTTTGGCCATGATGGTGGACTGGAGGCTATTACATAATAATAAAAAACAAAAAAATACAGTTAGATAGTACATCTATGCAAACAACCAAGACAAAGGTGGCAGTATTGCTTCCCTGCTACAACGAAGAACAAACAATTGCTAAAGTGGTCGCAGACTTCAAAGCTGCGCTGCCCGAAGCCGATATTTATGTATATGACAACAACTCAACAGACCGCACATCGGAAGTGGCCCGTGAGGCTGGTGCCATTGTGCGACGAGAGACCATGCAAGGCAAAGGCAATGTTATTCGTCGTATGTTCCGCGAAATAGATGCCGATTGCTATATTATGGCTGATGGCGACGACACTTACCCCGCCTCACAAGCGCTAGAACTTGTGACTCCTGTACTCGAAGACGATGTTGACATGGTGATTGGTGATCGTCTTTCATCCACTTATTTCACTGAGAACAAACGTCTCTTCCACAATAGCGGCAACCGTATTGTACGATGGCTAATTCGCAAATTCTGGCACACCGATATCCATGATATCATGACTGGCTACCGAGCTTTCAGCCGTAGATTCGTAAAGTTGTTCCCAGTGATGTCTGGCAAATTTGAAATCGAGACCGAGATGTCGATCCACGCTCTTGACAAACGATTCCTGCTGAGAGAAGTACCCATCACCTACCGCGATCGTCCCGAGGGAAGTGTGTCGAAATTGAACACCATTTCTGATGGTATCAGTGTACTGAAAACGATTGTGGTACTGTTCAAAGAATATCGACCAATGCAGTTCTTTGGATGGCTGGCTTTGATTCTGGGTATTATTGGCCTGGGAATGCTCACACCTGTGCTGATTCAGTATTTTCAAACAGGACTCGTTCCCAAATTTCCCACCTTGATTGTATCCATGTTCATGCTCCAGAGTGCATTATTGTCGTTCTTCACAGGCATTTGTCTTGACGTAATTGTATCCAAAGACAGGAAGAACTACGAACTCCGATGGCTGGAGAAATAACGTCTGACTCACACCCAAATTGCTCATCCATGATATGGGTATAATCATTATCTTTTAACATTATTAACGATAAATAAAAAACTTTCTATGAAGAACGTAATAAGATATATAATAGTAATGTTGGCCATGTGCGCAGGATTTGTATTGTTTGCTTTAGGCGCATCCCTGCTGCCCAATGGCCCCATCCAGCGCAGCATGGAGAAAACCCTCCAGTCAGGCGACTTAGACTCTGGCATGACATTCCCATTCATTCGCAAATCGGGTAGTGCTAGCGATTTGGGCACAGAATGTCTCATATTGAATCAGGCAATTTCGGGAGGCAAGCAAGATATATGGAATAATATCATGACCGTTCCCCATCGATACAAACCCGACGTAGAAGAGCCAGAGAGTATTTGGAATGCCGTATATCCCGACGAGGGTGTTGAGAAAGACACATATTCCAGATATTGGCATGGAACCACTTTTTTGATGCGAATAATGCTCATGTTTTGTTCCTATTCTGTAATCAAGCTCTTCTTTTACGTTGTATCTTCACTACTGATATTTTGGTTGTGCAGCGCAGTGGCTCGCCAAAGATCATCTTTGGCCGCTTTCTTTCTCTTTTTTGGTATGACCATTTGCCAAGTTTATCTCATGCTATTTTCCATTCAATACCTTCCAGTGCTTGCCATTGGACTGATGGCTGCACTATGGGTTGTGTATCGAGTCCGATCGGTGAGTCAACTGAGCATGACGCTTTTCGTGGCTGGCATCCTTACATCATTTTTTGATTTGCTTACTTGTCCCTTAATCACTTGGGGGCTTCCCATCTGTGTTTGGCAAATGCTGCCTCAATGCAAACAAGAATCTGACACTTGGCTATCCACTATCTGGCATTGGGCATCCTCATCGCTGTTGTGGGTGGTGGGTTATTTCGGCTCATGGGTGATCAAATTCGTCTTAGCCACAGCCACCACATCCCAAAACGTCATCCAAAACGGATTCTCTCAGATTCTTTTCAGAACAGAAACGGGTGAGAATATCAGCCGCATAGGAGCTCTTATTTACAATTTCGGTCATATTCCATGGTACTATTTCTTTGTCGTAATGATTGTATTGGTTCTCATTTGCATCAAATACCACACTTTCGATAAACTAAAATCCGTTGTCACCCTCCTGCTCACAGCCCTTGTACCCATTGGATGGTACTTCGTTTGTTCCAATCACTCTTGCATCCATAGCTCTTTCACTTATCGCAGCTTGATGATCACCATCACAGCCATCTTAATGGCCGTCTATTACTTGATTGATTGGCAAAAAGCAAAACAAGGATTGACCAATAGCAAAATTGCCAATTACTTTCGAAGCAAATGATTTTTAGTTCGCACATATTCCTGCTCTATTTTCTTCCCCTTTTCCTACTGGGATATTTCCTCACACCCGACAAATGGCGCAACCTCACATTGCTCCTCGGCTCGGTCATCTTCTATGCTTGGGGAGCTCCCGACTTTATCTTGGTGTTGCTGGGTTCCACGATAGCCAACTTCTATCTGGTAAAAGCCATGCACCGCGCCCCACAACCAGCCACAAAAAAACTCTTCTGCACCCTAGCCATCCTGCTGAGCATGGGACTGCTGGCTTATTTCAAGTATGCCAACTTCTTTGTTGACAATGTCAACGCCCTCCTTACCGCCTTTGGCCTGGACTCCATGTCTTGGACCAAAGTGCTGCTCCCTATTGGCATCAGCTTCTTCTCTTTCCAATCGGTCACCTATGTGCTAGACACCTACCGTGGCATCAATCCACCCATGCGCCGCCTCACCGATTATGTGGTGTACATCATCATGTTCCCCCAGCTCATCGCTGGCCCCATTGTGCGCTACACCGACATTGCCGACCAAATCACAGCCCGTCGTCGCCTTCGTTGGGAAGAATGTCTGCAAGGATTCTATCGTTTCATCATCGGGTTGAGCAAGAAAGTGCTCATTGCCGACGTTATCGGACGAACTGTTGATGTGACCCTCGGTGGCGACATTGCCGCCCTTGATATGGGCACAGCGTGGATCACCATAGTGGCCTACACCATGCAGCTCTATTTCGACTTCTCGGGCTATAGCGATATGGCCATTGGCCTTGGTCGCATCATGGGATTCAAATTTCCCGAAAACTTCGACAACCCCTACACCTCAACATCCATCACCGAATTTTGGCGTCGTTGGCACATCACCTTGGGTGCTTTTATGCGCAATTATCTCTACATCCCCCTTGGCGGCAATCGTGGCAGCCAACTCCGCACCTATTTCAATCTTTGGATTGTATTTCTGCTCAGCGGACTCTGGCACGGTGCCAGCTGGAATTTTGTCATCTGGGGCGCCTATCACGGTTTCTTCCTTGTCATAGAGCGCTTGATGGGCATTGGTCGGCAGCGTCGCACTTGGATGGTGCTTCCAACATTCATCATAGCTGTTGTTGGTTGGGCCATCTTCCGCATCGAGGATCTCCCCTCTTGCTGGCTTTTCATCTCTCGGCTTTTCAGCTTCGACTTCACCGGCTTTGCACTTTCCGCTCATCCCCAATTCTATGCCATGCTGGTGCTGGCATTGTGTTTCGCATTCATCACCTTCTTCCCCTTTGGCAAACGTTTGCAACAATGGGTGTTCTACACCAACTACACTTCGCGCTGCCACATTCCCGTGTGGGTAGTATCACTATTGCTTTTCTTCCTCTGCCTCGGTGCCCTTTCCGCCACCAGCTTCAGCCCCTTCATCTATTTTAGATTTTAGACCATTATGAATAAGATACCCAAATTATTGTCAATTTTCACGATGGTCATGTTTCTGATCATCATCTTCCAAGGGGCCACCCATCTTGTTCCTGTGCCCAAACTCGATGGCGAGTTTGAGAAGTATGAGCGGCCCTCATTCTCTGCCCAGGATTTTGCTTCGGGCGAATATCAGCGACTCTTGAGCCGCTTCATCGGCTATCACTATGGCTTCAGCGAGTGGACCATTCGCCTCTACTGCCAATATTTCTGGTCGGTCTATCACCGCAGCCCAGTGCGCCAAGTGGCTGTGGGCAAAAACAACTACCTTTTCGAGCCCTATTTTGTCGAAGACCTCTACGAGAGTCGTATGTACAAATACACCACCAACCCCGAGGAGCTGATACAGATGTTCGACCAGCAATCACAACGCCTAGCCAAAGTGCAGGCCATTTTGGCCGAGGCTGGTGTCCACACTCTGGTGGCATGCATCCCCGGCAAAACCAACATCTACCCCGAGTTTGCTCCCCCTCGCGACACACTCACTCGCCCCCTGGGTCCTCGTGCCATCGAGGTCTATCCGCCCCTGTTCGACAAATATGGAGTGAACTATATCAACCTCAACCAATGGTTTCTCGACATCAAAGACACCGCCTCCTACGACCTCTTCCCCACCCTAGGCACTCATTGGTCCAACGTGGCCTCCACCTTTGCCTTCGACACCATGCTGCGCTACATGGGCCACATCAGCGGCCAACCTCTCCGCCCCGTCGTCCTCAGCCATCTGCATGAAGAGACCAGCCCCCGCTGGCCCGACAACGACCTAGAGAAACTCATCAACCCGCTTTTCCACATCAAGGTCAACCGCCCCTACAAATATGTCGATGTGGACTATGCCCCCCTACCCCCCAACGTTCGCAAACCCAAAGCCATCGTGTGCGGCGATTCCTTCTTCTGGAATATCACCTACAACTTCCAGCTCGACTCCCTCTTCGACTACTGCCACTACTGGTTCTACAACTCCACCATCTATTTCGACTCCCTCTTCTCCTCCACCCACGACTCCGGCTTCGACTACGTCGATCAACTCCTCTCCACCGACTACCTGATACTCTTTTACTGCACCGGCCAGCTCTACGACCTCGGCATCAACACCACCGATGCTGCTGGCAACATCATCACCCAGGCCTTGGTGCGCCTCTGCTACGACCCCCAAATCATCCAAGCCCAAATCCAGCAAATCTGCCAAACCATCCGCGGCGATGCCAACTGGATTGCCCGTCTCGACCGCAAAGCCACCGACCGCGGTCTCTCCCTCGACCAAATGGTTGAGGAAGATGCACGCTATCTCCTATTCACTCGCCCCGAGGACTATTTCCCCGAACTTGCCGCACCCGGCATCCCCACAGTCCGTTGTTCCAAATTCCGCAATCGATGAAACACCTCTCTGCCATCATCGCCCTGCTGGCACTGCTTGCCTCCTGCACCAACCATTCATCCACCTTTGCCCCCATGGAGGAGTATGAGGGCGACACCATCGTGCTGGCCATGGACCTCACCGATGCCGTGCTCAACGGCATCACCCTTCCCGGCCACGACTCCTCTTTCCACTTCTCCTTCGACACCACGCCGGGTCTCTACTACAAGATTTATTATCAAAACGACAGCTACAAATTCCCCGAAGGCGACAGCCTCGACTACGAGAACTTCTACGGCTCATGGGAGGACGTCTCCATCGCTTTCCGCCCTGTGCCACAGAGCGGCCACATCCAAGACAGTTTCCGCATCGTGGGCAACCCTCGCAACGAGCAGATCTATTACGGCGTTGACCTCCTCCACTACGACTGCAGCCCCGCATCCCTGGCCCGCATCGAGCAAGAGATCCGCAACGACACCCATTGGTTCAACTATGTGGCCAACAAAGCCGCCCCCCAAAACAACCGCACCGTCGAAGAGCAGCTTTTTCTCGACACCCGATGGGTGCTCAACGAGCGCCGCCACTCCCAAGGCCACACCAACCACCGCTGGAAGCGCAATCCCCGCACCGGTTGTTACTCATTCCTTCTGGTGATATGCGATGAGCAAGGGCTCGCTGCCATCCCGCCCCAGGTGCAGCACATCGATCAAACCACCCCCGACAGCCATTTCGTCAACCCCATCAGCTGGTTTCATGCCCATCCCCACAGGCACATCACCCTTCTGCATGGCAGCCAAGTGCTCCGCACCCTGGCTCACCTCACCCCCCACCAAGGGGTCTATATCGACGAGCTGGCCATCCGCGCCCCCTACACCGCCAAGCAAGAGACCCCTGGCTGCATCGGCTCCGACACCGGCCTCTACCGCCACGCCATCTTCCAGCAGTTCTTCCCCGCCATCAGCCAGCAATACACGCTGCGCAACATCCCGCTCATACAAGACATCCAAGACTACACCGCCGCCGACTACAGCCAAGCCGACCAAAAATACCCTCCATCTGTGCGTCTCAACGACCATCCCCAAATCACCCAGTGCCCAGGCTCCACCATCCAACTCTCGCCCAACCGCGACTACATTTCCATCATCAATCCCGGCAATGCTGGCCTCGACCACCCCAAGAAAGAATCCAACGGCATCAAGACACGTGTGGGATTCACCTATGGCAAATACCGCGGCAAAATCAAGTTCCCGCCCATGCTCAACCAGCAAAACATCTGGAACGGCCTCACCTACGCCTTCTGGCTCATCTATCAGGACGACCACCCCTGGAACCTCCGCCGCCCCAGCTACCACGGCGGCTATCTCGAAAAAAACGACGAATCCCCCAACCCCACCTACCTGCTCCGCAACAAATACTCCGAAATTGACATCGAGATAGTCAAAGCCTCCCCCTATTGGCCCGAAGATTATTACCGCAGCCACTCCGCCCAGCGAGCCGCCTATCAGCCCATGTCCAGCTCCGATGTGTGCTACTGCTGCACCAACTGGGACCTCGCCTGCCCCGAACCCCGCAAGTTCGCCTCTGGCATCACCCACATCCAGCACAACGATCAAACCTTCGACGCTCTCCGCTGGTACGACACCTACAAAGCCCTCACCACCAAGCACCCCATCCCCAACTCCATATTCTCGCGGGACTACTACTACTACGAGATCGAGTGGCGCCCCACCGAAATCATCTGGCGCCTCGGCCCCGACCCTCAGCACATGCAGGTGGTGGGCTACATGAACGACCGCTACACCGCCATCCCCAACAATCAGATGCTCTGCATCGTCACCCAAGAATACCACTACTCCGAATGGTGGCCCCCCATCGTATTCGAGCAGGGGCTCATCCCCTTCAACGCCTCCGACATCGAAGGCCGAGTCTATTCCATCACCGTAGAATAAAATCTTCACCCCCCCATTAACTCATGCACCTCACATTACTCCTTTTACTCAACACACTCGCCCCTCTCTTCGCCCCCTTGCAGCCACTCGCCTCCACGCCCGACACCCTCCAGCCCCTTTGGCTGGAGCAGCGTTGGTACAACGGCATCGACATCTCCCACCACAACCACGTCAATTGGAAATCGGTCCAAACCGACACCGCCATCACCTTCTGCTACATCAAAGCCTCCGAAGGGGTCCATTTCCTCGATTCCATGGCCTCAAGCCACTATCTCTCGGCCCGCAAACTGGGGTTGCACACCGGCTTTTATCATTATTTCCGCTACAACGTGTCGGGCCGGCTCCAGTTTGAGCGGTTCAACTCAGTGCTCAAGCGGTGCCACAATTTCGACCTCAAACCCGTGGTCGATGTCGAGCGAACCGCCAACGACAACTTCTGCGACACAGCCCTCCTCAACCGCAACCTCGAGGAATTCACAGCCTGCTTTCGCCGCTACTATGGCTATACCCCCATCCTCTACTTCTGCGACACCGTGGCCATCCACCGCATCATCCGCCACCCCAGCACCTATCAGCAGTGGATTCCCCGCTGGCGCATGACATCAGTCAGCTCCCTGCCCGACCTCTGCCAGATGTTTGTGCGCCGCTTGGGCGGCATACCCATCGACTTCGACTATTGCCCCAACCTCCAGCTCATCCTCGCCCCCAACCGCTTCATGGGCCGCTCCATCCTCTACTTCAACACCCTGCCCGCCATCCAGGGGTGGAAATATCCGCCACAGCCCTTCCCCTATTGGCAGGGGTCGCCCCTGCTGCCTTTGGCCGAGCAGTAGCCTCCCCCCTTTTTTTTAACGGCTGCCCTGCACAATATTTCGCCACCCTCCCACGTTACTTTTGGCATGAAAAAACTCGTTCTCATCCTCCTTGCCCTGCTGCCCATCCTCTCCATGGCGCAAGAATTTGATTTTGCCAAAACCATCGGCGGCAACAAAATCTATTTTGCCATACTCACCACCGGCGGCAAACAAGGCCCCACCGTCGAAGTCACCTTCCCCCATTCCGAGGAGCAGCCCTGGAAAGGCTACACCAAACCCTCAGGCACACTCTCCATCCCCGAAACCGTCACCCCCGACCGTTCTCGCGCCAAAGATGCCGACCCCGACGACGATGACACCACCATCTACCGCGTAGTATCCATCCGCTACAACGCCTTCCAAGGGTGCGACAAAATCACCCGCCTCGTGCTTCCCCCCTCCATCATCCGCATCGAAGAGAACGCCTTCGCCGGCTGCCGCAAGATAGCCAACCTCGTCAGCCAAGCCCCCGAGCCCCCGCGTCTCGGCGAATCCTCATTCCTCGATGTAGATATCAACATCCCAGTCCGCATCCCCTCAGGCTCCTTCGAGCGCTACAATCAGTCCCTCGGCTGGCGCATCTTCACCGAAATGGTAGAATACTAACCCCCCTTCATCCTCCACAGCCATGATCTACGACCACATATCCAACATCTCGCGCTATCTCCACCTCGTGCCCGGCATAGCCGAAGCGCTGCAATTCCTCCAGCAAGCCCCTGCCAACATCCCTGTTGGGCGGCATCAACTCAGCGGCGACAATTACGTCAACATCGACACCTACACCACCAAGTCCGTCAACCCCGTAGGCTACGAAGCCCACGAGCAGTACATCGACATCCAATACCTCGTCCAAGGCCAAGAAGAAGTGTGGGTGCGCAACCTCCGCGAGCTCCAGTGCACCATGCCCTACGACCCCCTTCGCGACGTGGCCTTCTACCGCGCCTCCGACTCCTTCCAAACCAAGCTTAAGCTGGGCAAAGGCTATTTCGTCATCCTCTTCCCACAAGATGCCCACGAGCCCCAGCACTGCCTCCTCGCCCCAGCACCAGTCAAAAAACTCGTGGCCAAAGTAGCCATCCAGCAGCAACCCCTCCCCTTTTTTTGATAATGAGGGCGCAAAACTGTCAATAATAAAAAAAACTCCCCCACTTTGCACCCTTTGCGGGCAAGTGGGGGACTATAATATCGCTTTTTCATTGAATGTGACAATGTGACAATGTGACAAATCTTTCAATCGATTACATATCAACGAAGTGCCTCCCCAAAAATGTCACAAGAAAGTGGAGATTTGTCATCACCTAGCTTATATGCCTAGTTGTTGTCGCACCGACTAAGCTGCTTTCCCACGCTTGATGGCGGGGTTTGCCTTGGGGGCTGAGGCTGATGTGCACCCAGTTGCAGCCGCTGTGCTTACATTTTTCGGCTATCAGCTGGTCGTAGGGCAGGTTGCTGTGCTTTATCAGCTGGTACAGCTGATAGTTCTGCACTCGGTTGCTGCCAAGGGTCACGATGTCGGCAGCGCATCCTGTCAGGTGCTGGCTGTTGCCGGCCCCGCCAACGAGGGTGTTCAGTTTCGTGCACCGATAACCGCTGGTGACTACAAGGGGCTTCCCCCAAAGTTCTCGGGCAGGGTCCAGCAATAGTTCAGTCAGCTGGGTGAGGTGCCGCATCACCTCGGCCGATGGGGTGTTGTCAATATCCAACCGCTGCGCGGTGTCGGAAACGCTGAGTTCAATGAGTGTAAAATATTTCATAGTCGGTTGTGTCGTTTACTTCTTCTCCGTCCACGCGGATGGTTATTTTCCCTACTTCACTTAATTTCGTGCAACCTGTCAACCACAGGGCACTCGTCGCGATGGCTGCAAGTATTAACGGCTTCAATGGCAGCCCGCAGTTTTTGCACCTCTTCTTGCAGCGGCTTGGCAATGTTCTCTCGGAATTCTTTGACATACTCTTTGCTTACGTCAAATTCTTTCTGCTCGGCTTCGGCTTGGGCGGCGCGCACCTCTTGGCGGTATTTCTTGCCGCTCACCAGCCATCCACAGTTGCCAATCAATGCTAGTGCAGCGAGAATTATTTGTAACATATCAATTAAAGGTTTTTAGGTAGTAGGTTTTTAGGTAGTAGGGAGCAGGTAGTAGGTAGTAGGTTTTTAGGTAGTAGGTAGTAGGTTTTTAGGTAGCAGGTAGTAGGTAGTAGGTGGGCGGGAGCCAGCGATTCACTCTCCACTCTCCTCTCTCCACTCCCCACTCTCTCCACTCCCCACTCTCTCCTCTCTCAACTCTCTCCACTCTCAACTCTCCACTCCTCACTTTCCACTATACAAAAAAGCGGGCTATGCCCGCTTTTTGCTTACTCCTCCTCATCGCCTCCAGTGCTAGGGGTGGTGCCGCCGCCGAAGGCAGCAAAGGTCTTGACCACTTGGCCGTTCACCTTGATGCCTGCAAGCCACAGGTTGGGCGCAGCCACGGTGGCAGTGAGCACAGCCTTGTCGGCGGTAGAAGAGCCTGCGTTCAGGGTTGCAGGCACGTCAACCAGGGTGGTGGCGCTGCTGCTGCTGGCCATCTGCAGGGCCACGGGCTGAGCGAAAGCAGTCATGTTGGTGCCGCTCAACTCCACGCCGACGCTGCCCGCGGAGAGCCGCACACGCTGGGCGTTGGCATTGGTGACGGAGGTGCTGCCGCTCACCACACGCAGCGAGCCGCTGAACACAGCCCCGGTCTGCACATCATCGCCGCCCTCCACGGCCACGTTGGCCGAAGTCTCGCCGGGTTCGAGGAAGCGAGCTGCCTTGTAGCCGCCATAGCTCACGGCCGCCTTCTCCAGCGCCTCTGCGCCGCTCCAGGCGTCGATCACGGCGGCGTTGTTGGTGGTGACGAAAGCGGTGGAAACCTTCATCTCGGCACCGAATCCGCGGCTGTGCACCCAGGTGAAGCCGCCCACGGCGGGAGTGCCGCTGCAGCCGAGGAACTGCTGCCCGTCGGCAGCCACAGAGCTGAATCCGTACTTGCCCACAAAATCCCAGAGCTTGTGCTCGTTGTCGTCGGTGTCGAGAGTCACCTCATACTTGTTGGTGGTGATGGTGGGTATGCCGTGGAAGTCGCCAATCGAGAGGCTGTTCTGGATCAGCGAGAAATAGCTGATCTGGTCGCCGTTGGCATAGCCCAGGTTGTGATCCACCACGGCGCGGCTGAATTCGCCTATGGTGGTGGCGGCATCAATCACCAGGCTGCCCAGCAACAGGGTGGTGCGGGGAGTGGTGCCGTTGATGATGTTGAGGGGCAGGAGCGAGCCCTGTGCCACCTGATAGGGTGCCACCACGGCGGCGCCGAAGTTGCTCACCTGCTTGCTCAGGTAGATGGGCAGCAAGCCGAAGTTGGCCTTGATAAAGGCGTTGAGGTTGCTCTGGGTCTTGGGGATGTTCTCAAACGATCCCTCCAGCGAGCCGTAGAACGACTTGTAGAAATGGTGGAGGTTGGCCAGCTGCAACTTGGTCATGCACTGGCGCAGGGTTGATTTGCCCACACCCTTGGCTTTTACTTTTTCCGACACCACGGTGCCGTCCTTGGTTTGACGATAGGTGTAGAGGCCTACCGAGCCGCTGATTGAGGAAGGGCTAGTTCCTACGATTTTTCCCATACGCTTTTGTGTTTTTTAGGGGTTGAACTTTTGTTTTGCGCTTCCTTGTCCGAAAGCGTTTGCAAAGATACGAAAGTTACCACAATTAGCGCATACTTTTTTTCTTAACAATCCTTAATGCAGTGCATTTTTGCGCCCCTCGTATTAATCAATGGTTCGGTAGAAAATAGTTAACAATTAGGCGGCAGGAGCCGCAATATTA
>JAKSMP010000046.1 GCA_024400505.1 Bacteroidales bacterium
GCTTCGTCATGGCCGAAGGTCGTGAGAACCTCCAGGATGCTTTCATGGCATTCGCTAAGGAGCGTGGTATGGTTGGCATCAAGGGTCACCGTTCCGTTGGTGGCTTCCGTGCTTCCCTCTACAACGCTGTTACCAAGGAAGACGTTGAGGCTCTCGTAGCTTGCATGCAGGATTTCGAGAAAGCTAATAAATAAATCTTAGTGAATAATTAACTAGAAGTTCTAGAAAATCTAGAAAACCTAGTATTACTAGAAAATCTAGAACTTCTAGTCACCTATACAAATCAACAAAACAATGAAAGTACTTGTTGCTACCGAGAAACCCTTCGCAAAAGTTGCTGTTGACGGCATCCGCGAAGTTGTTGAGAAGAATGGCCACACCCTGGCTCTCCTCGAGAAATATACCGACGTGAACGAATTCTACGCAGCTGTTGCTGACGCTGACGCTCTCATCGTTCGTTCCGACAAAGTGACCAAGGAAGTTATCGACCACGCCAAGAACCTCAAGATCGTTGTTCGCGCTGGTGCTGGTTTCGACAACCTCGACCTCGCTGCTTGCACCGAGCGTGGCATCATCGCCATGAACACCCCCGGCCAGAACTCCAACGCTGTTGCTGAGCTCGTCATGGGTATGCTCGTTTTCTGCGTCCGTAATTTCTACAACGGCAAGTCCGGTTCCGAACTCATGGGCAAGAAACTCGGTCTCCTCGCTTATGGTAATGTAGGCCGCAATGTGGCTCGCATCGCCAAGGGCTTCGGCATGGATGTTTATGCTTTCGACGCATTCCTCACCGCTGAGCAGATTGAAGCTGACGGCGTAGCTCACGCTGTTGCCAACCAGGCTGCTCTCTTCGAGACCTGCAACGTGGTTTCCCTCCACATCCCCGCTACCGCTGAGACCAAGAACAGCATCAACTACGAGCTCGTCAACAAGATGCCCAAGGGTGGTATCCTCGTCAACACCGCTCGTAAGGAAGTCATCAACGAGGCTGAACTCCTCAAACTGATGGCTGACCGCACCGACCTCCGTTACATCTCCGACATCATGCCCGACGCTGATGCAGAGTTCAAGGCATTCGAAGGCCGCTACTTCGCTACTCCCAAAAAGATGGGTGCTCAGACCGAAGAGGCTAACATCAATGCCGGTATCGCTGCTGCTAACCAGATCAGCAATTTCTTTGCTACTGGCTGCACCAAATTCCAGGTCAACAAATAGTATTCACATACTATCTATTATTAAGGGAGGCCCCAACGGGTCTCCCTTCTTTTTTGCTGTCACAGATGCCTTTAGCTCAACTCATAACGTTGATTTTTTCGAAATTACCTATATTCAAATCACCGCACCGACACACTACTTTGGCTCCACAAAACACTATAGCGCCAATTGGCCGACTAAAGCGCAACTCCGTAGAGACTCCACCATAGTTCCGTTGAAGACCCACTCTGAGAAACGCCCCCTGAGGCAATGCTTCATAGCATCCTCAGCACAAACCCGCACATAATAAATAATGAGCATCTGCGTTATTATAGCAAACCATAGATAAATAGTATGATTGCACTGCTGTTATTGATATTGTCAAACATTTTGAATCGCGGAATTGTCTGCCGGCCTTGCGAGCAGAAGGTTGCCGAAGCTTGGCAGTATGCCAACGATCACAACATGAACAAAAGCATCTGTATCTTGATCGATTATTCCCTGCCCTCAGGCTGCAACCGATTGTGGGTATGGGATTTTGATGATGAAGAGATTCTCTTTGAATGTCCCGTGGCACATGGCCGAGGCAAAGGCAAACACAGCAGGCGTTCTATTGCTAGCTTCAGCAATGAGGAGGACACTTGGCTCAGTTCGCTTGGCAAAATCCGTGTGGGCGAACGCTACACCGGGCGTTTTGGCATCAGCTATCGTCTTGACGGCCTTGACTCTACAAACAGCAATATCCGCCGCCGCTTCATTGTGCTTCATGCCTACCGCACCGTACCGCCCAAACCAATCTTTCCCTTGCCCAGTGGCCGCAGCAAGGGTTGCCTCATGGTGGCACCTCGCAATATGCAGACATTGGACAAAATCCTCCTTGGTCACGAGAATGTTCTCATTGTTGCTTACAACTAAAAACTATCTCAACAGAGTGACCGAGCCAAATAGTTGTTCCTTCATGCCGCTTTCTCCATAAACAGTATATCTAATCTGGTAAACGTAGGTGGCTTGTGGACAGGGTCTTCCCTTATAAGTGCCATCCCAGAATTCTGTCAAGCCGTCAAATGTGCAGATATGCTCACCCCAGCGATGGAATACCGACACCGACATCCATTCAACATTTGACGACAGCACACGGAAAACCTGATTATCCGGCATGTTAGGAGTGAACACATTGGGAGTCCAGATGATGGGTAAGTCTCTCGGAATGTAATTCAAAATCAGATGATAGACGCTGTCGCAGCCATGGCTGGTCAAAAGACTGTAACTCACATCAGTTTCATAATCATACTTATTGCCATCAATCCAACTATATTCCTGACCCTCCACAATGGTGTCCCGGGTCTCGAAATAGTAGCTGGGGTAATGCTGCAGATGCACAACCACCGTGCTGTCGCAACCCGAAGTAGTAGTTAAATCAAATGTATATTCGCCAGGCACAGCCAAAGTGGTGTCTAACAGGGTGCAAAAGTCGAAACAACTGCCCGTATCTATCTCAAGAAAATAGCCGTCAAACAGCTCTGCGTCAATATGAACCACACTGTCGCAGCCATTAACCGACTGATAAGTAAAATCCAGCCTCAGTCCTCCTTCTGGAATGGCATAGACAGAACCATCATACACAAAAACCGAGTCACACACCCTGAAATTCAATGTAGTATCATAATTTGGGGTTAATTGCAGATGCATACGGCGAACACTGTCGCAACCATACTCTCCCACAGCTACTGTCTTGGCGTAGGTGCCCGAAGTTCTGTAGATATCTCCCTGCCAAGTACAATAGTCACCACATACCACGGTGTCAAAATCAATCGTATCTATCGCACTGATAGTCAAGTCCAATACCGTCACATCATTACAAGCATTCACCAACGTGTACACTCCGCTTTGGGTGAACAGGCTGTCTTCATATTCAAATGGATTATGACATGTTGTGATTTGAATCGTATCAGTCGAAGTACTATACTGCCCAGTGCCACCCAGGCTGATAATATAGGCTTCCCAATTCTCTGCCAATCCGTAAGCACTGGCCATGAAGCCCGAACCTGAAGTGGAAAGTGTGTGGTCGGCATTACTCACTTCCAATCTCTTGTAGCTGTATGGAGTGCTGGGAATAGCTGTCGCAGATGAGGGTATCGGATTACCATCCAACCGTAACGACGAATCCTCAATGGTTGGAAACACCACATTGACATAATATTTATTTGAAAAATTAGGTCGTGCAAAAAGTGAAAATGAAGGGAATGTGGCAGAAGTCGTCTTGCAAGTAATAGCATTGGGCACAAAAGCAGCTACATCCCCCCAGTCAGTACCCACACCACCTCGAGTGCGTGAGGATAAATATTGAACCAATTCGCACGGACTTGATGTTGTGATATAAGCCGCAGTAGTAATATTGATCTCACGAGTCTCGCCACGGTTCAGATTGCAAATAAATGAATCATCTTTATAGACTTTCGTACCATCACACTTTGCTGTTATTCTAATGACATCCAAGTTATTCCAAGCCGAAGGCACCACAATCCATTTTTTCTGCCAAACCGACGAAGGCAGGGCTTGCATATAAGTATGGTCTGCAGAAACATAATGGTCGAATGGAGCATTGGTAACGGTATTGCCCATAAAAATGGCAAAAGACTCACCATTGTGGTTATTGCTAGTGACAATTGTGCCACTGAAATCCCCATTTCCCGCCCCCATAGGACTTTGAACTTGATACACTTGGCCAGCATTAAGCGTGACTGTACTTGTTGCTCCGGATGGTATTCCTGTGCTTGTTGCTCCATGATAGGTGATTTCCAATTCAGTATTATTCTGAATAGCCAAGATGCAAAATTCAACACAGGCATTTGCTGTTCCATTAGTAAAAGGATAAGTTTGTACAATGTATTCAGAACCTAATGACCATGTACTATAGATATTTGACGCATCACACGAAGACTCAGTTCCACTATGGTTATAAACAAACACTTGCACAGAATCCGTGGCTGTCACATGCAGACCTACATTTCGTGTAGTACATGAACCGAGTGGCTTGCATTGAGCCTCTGGAATAGAATAATTTGCCACTCCGTTTGCCGGCACCGACACTGTGTGGCTCCACCCAGTGTTAGGATTCGTTATCACTGCTGTGCAGGCTCTCGGTCCGCTAATGCTGATAACATATTCATCCACATCATTCGGATGCCAATTGGTCAAATAGGCCACCCAAAAGTCTGTGCCCCAGGTGCTATAGGTTTGTGCTAAAAGTTGAGGTATGGTCCCAAGTAACAAAAAAATTATAATAATCTTTATTTTCATCTCTCCAAATATATTATTTCTTGAATAATATGTTCTCTTCTATATAAAGACTCCAAAATAATAAATTTGTTACAGCTGCGACCAGTATTTAATATTATTTAACTTCACAAATCCAGTCAAAACCAACACCGAATTTGCCAGATATCAATCCTTTGAAACCATCTTAATAAAATCCAGAATCTTTTGATTTGCATTATACGTTGCGCTCTCGCCCCAAAACTTGTCATTGATAGCCTTTCGCTCGGCCTCATTCATTTCATAGTCGTGGGTGTCTATGCAATTCAGCAACGACTCGAAGTCGTCAACCCTTGTGCCTGTCACATTTTCAAAGAATGGGAATATGAATGAACGGCCAGCCTCATATTCCTCCAAGTCATACAGATAGAGTATCACCCCCTTGCCATCCATCAGCAGATAGTCATACAGCACCGATGAGTAGTCGGTAATCAGCACATCGGTATAGGGCAGAATGGGGTACACATCCGCCTTGCCATCCACAAACACGATATTGCTGTGATTCAGCATCGTGGCATCCACCTCCACATTGGAGTGGGGCTTCAGCAACAGCAGCTCGTTGTGCGCTGCCAGCACTTGGTTCAGCCTTGCCAAGTCCATGCTCTGGGTAAAGACAGTCCGCTGCGAGTCGCGCCAAGTGGGCATATAAATATATACCTTATTATATTGCTTAGTCTTAACCACCAACTCCTGGGTCGATTGTGGCTCGAAATGGTTGATGTGGTGCATCCGCTCCTCCTCGTCACACAGCAATATGTGGCATCTCGGATAGCCAAACTCCTTGCAACGCTCCTTGGGCAGGCGGAAAGCGGTGGAGAACTGCCCCGTCTGGCTGGTGGAGGAAGAGAGCAGATAGTTCGGTTTGCGGAACACCTGGGGATGGGTGAACATCATGCCAAAGTCGGTCTTGGCATAAAGCCCCGCCAAATCACCCGAGGTGATGTTGTACTCTATTCGCTTGATGGCCAGTCCGTGCCACAGGTTGAAACACACGGCTCGGCCCGAGAGGCAGAACATAATGTCGGAAGTATAGGAGTTGAAGAACCAGTAGCGCGATGTCAGCGCATGCCACACACCTGCCAGACTGAAAACCGAATAGGCCTTAAAACCATAGCTGCGCACCAGCCTTGCCGTGTCGCGGCTGAGCGACACCCACGCCACATCCACATCGGGGCAATGCTGGGCCGTGTACAAGAAAAGATACTTGGTATTATCGTTGAACGACCCGCGCGAACTGCCAAAAGCATACTTCTTCTTGCTTCTCGGAAACAGAAACGAAAATGGATAGATAATGTAGCAGATGATATGGAAAAGTATCTTCATAGATTGCAATGTTTACTTGATTCGACCTGAGTTGAGTTTATAATCATAAGAATGGCTTCCCTCTGCACGGAAATCTGCCTGGTAGCGAGCCAACACTTCTTTGAAAACATCCTCATACTGCGGAATAAAGAGGTCATCTTTGGCTTCCAGATGTGAGATAATTGCCTGAGCCATAGGCTGTGCAACATTCAAGTCGGTCTTCTGAGAATTGAAAGATGTGCCCTTCAGCGACCCCGGGCTCACATTCAGCACACAATTGCCACTTCCCGATTTCTTCAGCTCCACATTGATGCTCTCAATAAATATCTTCAGCGCTGCCTTGGTTGCTCCATACACGGCAAAGAATGGCGAACTCATAAACCCTGCGATACTCACCATCACACCACAATAGAAATCATCATCCCCCTGCAGCTTATCATAGAAACGATGAATCAATCGCATAACGGGTATCGTATTCACATTAAACGAATTGGCAATATGTCTCTCTTCAATATCTTTGAACAGTGACAATTTACCAAATCCCGCCGTAATCATCATTGTGTCAATATCCGAAAACTGGTCAAAAAACGAATAGTCATCTGCCGTGAGGTCAAACTGATAAGCCTCAATCTTGGCATCGGAATACTCCTCTGCTAGAGGTGCTTTGTCAACAACATACACTTTCTCAACACTTTCGCGCTGCGAGAATTCCTTTGTAATAGCCAACCCAATCCCGTTGGCACCGCCCACAACTAAAACTTTCTTTATCATAATATCGTCACATTCTCTTTCTTGTTATACTTCTCGATTATATCGGCAATGGCAATGCTTTCGCGGCGGCGCAGCTTGTAGCAGCTGCGGCGGTTGCTCAGTATCATGGCAATAAATTCCTGTATCTCATAGCGCAGGCCGTCGCCGTCGTAAGAATAGAAATATTTGCGGTTTTGGCGCTGGTCCTCGTATCGCACCTCAAAGAAGCTGGTGAGCCACCAAGGAGCCGGCACATAAATATATCCCTTCGTTCCCGAAATCACCAAGTTGCCCTCGGTTTTCACCCCTATGCCCAGCGTGATAGAGGCCGTGGCGTGGGGGTAGATAATGTTAGCTTTGGTATAAACGTCCACCCCGTTCTCCATCTTGGAGTAGAATCGCACATCGCTGTAGTCGCGTCCCAGCAGTTTGATCACCGACATCAGCGTCAGCGGGGCATGCTCGTTCATGGCGCCGCCAGCCTGGGCGGGATCCAGTTCGCGGGTGGGGGGCTCCACCATCTTCGAGAGCGACGCCGTCACATCCACCACCTCGCCAATGATGCCGCTCTTCACCAGCGTGGTGAGATGGCTGAACGATGGGCAGTAAGCCGTCTTGCTGGCCTCCAGCAGCACCAAGTTGTGCGCCTCGGCATACTCATACAACTCCCGCGCCTGAGCCCCCGAGAGTGTGAACGGAATCTCGCACAGCACATGCTTGCCCGCCATCAGCGCCTCCCTAGCATACTGGTAGTGGGTGGTGTGGGGCGAGGCTATATACACCGCATCCACCTGGGCAACGAATTGCTCGTAGCTGCTCCAATAAGGCTGCACCCCATGTTGCTGCGCAAACGCCTCGGTGGCCTCTCGGTTGGGGTCGTAAACCGAGGTGATTTCCACCCCGTTGACCACCTTCGACTCGGGCACAAATCGGTTGGCTATGCGGCCCGAACCCACAATGCCCAGCTTGAACACCACTTGGCTCTCGGCCCTCAGCATAGTGGAGGATACCCCTTCCGTGCGGGGCAGATACACCACCTGGCAATACTCGTTCAGGTAGTCGAATTTGCCCACCCAGTCCGAGCCGATGGCAAAAATGTCGATATCATATTTCTGAATATCGTCAATCTTTTGCCCCATATAGTCCTCTATGATCACCTCGTCGGCATAGCCTGTGGCCTTCACCGCCTCCACACGCTCCAGCACATTGTTGCGCACATTGAGTTTGCCGCGTCCACGGTCGAAAGAATCGCTCGTAACGCCCACAATCAGGTAGTCGCCCAATTCCTTGGCTCGGCGGAGCAGGTTGATGTGTCCTTGGTGCAGGAGGTCGTAAGTGCCGTATGTGATAACTCGTTTCATGTTGCCAAATATTAATTAATCAGCAGATAAGGCATGGGATTCCCAAGCCCCAACCACAATGCAAAGATACATAAATTTTTTGGATTCATATATAAAAAGCCTTTTGCTATACCCCATCCTCACTTTGACACCTGACACCCATGACACTTGACACCCCCTAAATAATGCAAAGGGGCGGCACCCGCCATCGGCTGCCGCCCCTGTATCCGATATTACCCAATCTTTCTGTATTGGCCCACCTCTGGATTCTCCACCAGCCCTTGGCGTTTCCAGTTTTTCAGCATCATCTTCACCATGTTTTTGCCCACATTGCCCCCTCTCATTCTTATGGCCATATTCCATGCGTCCTGCACCGTGAACGATTGCGGCAAAGCCTCGTAGATGTTGTCGTTCTTTCCGCTTGTCACTCGCGAGCTGCCGCAATAGTCAATGCTGTCCATGGCTTTCTGGATGCGGTCGCGAAAGAAATAGAGGTTGTTTTCCAGCAGCAGGTCGGCCACCATGTCAAACAGCGACAGCAACGAGGGCAGCTGCGCCTTCTGCACCATCGTCTTCCACACATTGGGCTGGGTGCGCAGCAATTTCTGTGCCCCTGCAAAGGTGTGGCGCTTGATCAGTTCGTCGCACACCCAGCACAAGAGCACGCCGCACACCATGCGCTGAGTGGTCACACACACGCGGAAACGCTGGCGGGCCCTCACCCGGTCGTAGTTCTTCATGCTGCTCACACGCACTCTTTCCAGCCATGCCGCCCCCTGCGCTTCGAGTTTGGGCAGCGCAATGCTGCCTTCCAGCAGCGTCAGCAGCTCTGCCACATGGTGGATATTCTCGGCCTGAGCGGGGGTGAGCGAGTGGAATGTGTTGGGCAATGCTGTGAATGTGTTGTCTGGGGTGCGCGCAATGGCCAAACGGCTTTGGAAGCCATCTGTGTAGTTTTGCACCACCCTATACAGCGCATCGGGCGTGCCCATCATCACCACGTTCCATCTCAGGTTCTCCACGTGCACATTCACCGCATCCAGGCTTTTGGCCTCTCGGTGATACTCCGACGCGTCGTAGGCCATGCGCAGCATGATCGAGTAGTTGCTCATGCCGCTTTTCCATTGCTGCGCCAGGCTGTCGGCTTCGGGGGTGAAACTGATGGCGTGTTTGCCCTGCGTTTTGCCCAGCCTGTCTGCCAGGTTGGCCACGGTGTTATTCAGCGTCAGGCAGCGCACGGGCAGCATCGGCTCTTCGGGCTGTTCTTTCTTGTTCTTGGCATCCTTCTTGCGCATGCGGTATTCCTCCTCCTGCGCCAGATAGATGGCATCTTGCTGTTTGAGATTGTGCAGCCATGCCCCCACCACAGGGTCGATAGACCCTTTGCCCGAGGCAGCATCGCCAGCCACATAGCTCAGCAGATTCAGCGAATTGGAGTTGCCGTGCACCTCCAGCCGCACACCCGTGGCCAGCGCCCCCACCACCGGCATCACACTCACAAAAGCGGGAAAAGCCAGCATGGGCGACACCGCTCGCAGCGAGTTTTTGATGCTCTTGGGCATGGTGGTGGGCAGCGAATCGTAGAAACGCACAGCCTCCTCCTCCGCTCCCCTTTCGGCCATTTCCTCTGCCCCATTGTCATCTTCCATTTCCGCGCTCAGCTCCTCCAGCACCATGCTCAGCTTCTTGGGCATGTGCGTGCGTTTCTCCGTCAATGCCGAGAGGATGCACTTGCGTTTCTGCTCGGGTGGGAATCCATCATAGCACGGAATCACATGATCCATCAATTCGGCATCAAACCCGCATATATGGCGCAAGTTGTAGCTCAGCTCATACGTCAGCACATCGCGGTTGCTCTTCATCGGGGTTTCGCCTTGGTTGTACTTCTGCCAATATCGCTCTATAATAGTGCTATACGGGATACCCATGTAGCTGGTGGGGTAGTCCTTCTCCTCTCCGGCGCGCCCCTCTCCGACGTGCCCCTCTCCGGTGTGCCCCTCTTGCTCGGGCTTGCTGCTTTCATCGGGCTGCTGCGCCCCTGCTTGGCGGCTCGATGGGCCGTTGGCCGAAGTTGTCCAAGGCCTGTAATGCTTGTCGGCATTATGGGCTCCCTGGGGCAGCTCCTCGCTGCGGTTGTCCATCAGCTGGCGCAGCTCCTCGGCCTCCTCGGGCCGATAGGGGTCGGCAAACAGCTCGGCCGACAGATAGAGCAAATCCTCCGCCTCGGCCGACGAGGCAAAAAACACCCTGTTGGGGTCGTGGGCGTTGGTGTCCATCTCGCATTGCAGCATCATGGACACAGCCACCTGATTCTCCAACACAGTCTTATACACATCGCGCTTCATCACCAGATGGCCGCCGTTGCGCGCGCTGCGCTCCATCATCAGCAGGCCGTAGCGTTCGGGCTCGGCCATCAGCAGGGGGGCTATGCGCTCAAAGTCCTCGGGGCTGTCAATGTCAAACCCAAACGCCTTCGACACATAAGGGCTCCCCTTCACCATGCCGTCGGGGTAGTAGCCGCTGTAGTTGAATTGCGCCAGCCGCATCTTGGCTTTCTCATCGCCTTTGCGGGCGGCGGCCAGGCAGCGTTGGTTCTTCTCCGATCCGCGAATCTTCAGGTATTCCTCCTTCGAGGTCACCTGGCTGGCCACTTTCTTTCTGTCCTTATACGTTATATGATAACAACTCATAATCTGTATCTCCTTGTTTTTTATGGATGATTAGCCTATCTTCTCAACATTCATTTCCTTCAGGGCGGCTTTGGCCAAATCCAGCTGTTTCTGGATATAGGCTATCGACTCCGTGGTGCTGCAGTCGTGAGGGAAACGGATGCGCATCTCGCCAAAGTTGCGATACAGGCGCACCTGTGCCGACACCCCGTCATACACCATCCTGAAAGCCTTCTTGCCGCTGCTCTTGTAGGGGCGGAACGTCATCGTGCCGTCGGGCTGTATCCAGCAGCTGCCGCGTTGCTTCACAGGCTCGCTGCCGGGGTGCACATCCCTCTCCTCAAACGAGCAGGGGTAGGTATAAATTCTGCCATCGGTGGCATAAACGGTCTCTGTCTGCATTCTCACCTCCTGTGGCAGAATGCACTTGTTCAAAATATTCTTCATTTCTCTTAATAATTTCTTTGTTGATTATAATTCATTGCTGAGCCCAACTTCAGGATCGACCGCACCATGATGTCCTGATACTGGCGGCCTTCGTACTCGTGCAGGCTCATGTGCAGCTCCACCAGCACCAAGTCGCCCGCCATCAGGGGCATCTGGCACTCCTCGCCCAGCATGGTGGCCATCACCTTGTCGCCGAAGCGGCCGGGGCTTTGCAGGATGATAGTTCGCTTGGGCATAGCCTTGCCCTGCGCGTTCAGTTGCGATACTTCCGACAAAGCGGAAACCATAAAAATTTGATTAACCATAGTAGTTGTGTGATTTTTAATGAAACTTCAATTTTTGCACCCAAGCCTCGCGGCGGTTGCATTCGGGGCTTAGCGCCGCATGAATCCACACCTCCTCGCTGCGGGTGTTTATGACCAACACCAGCTGGTCATAGTCCACATTGTCGCGCATCCATTCCCACACCGCATACTGCGGCGGCCTGCAATGCACCCTGATGTCGGCAGCCTCGCCCCGCAGATGGGGGCTGTCGGGCTTGCCGCCCATGGCCATGTTCAGCAGCGGCGATCGGTATCCGCTCACAATCCTTATCGGGCCGAAATGAGCGCGCGTGGGCTCCAGCACCTGCTGGCAGAGCTTTTGCAAGTTGGGCATCAGCCCCGGGGGCACCCTGTTGGATAACCCCCTGTGCCGTGCCAGCCCCGACCACTCAAACTCCTCCAGCCCAAAGTGGGGCGAAAGCATCGCGCCTGGTGCGTCAGGCAAGCCCTGTGGGCAGTTCTTCTCGTGGCTGTTCATAATACGGGGCAGTTGTCGTCAAATGATGAACCGTCCCGACAAGAAACCGTCCACAAAATGCTGCACCCCCTTGCCTGTCACGCGGGTGGTGTAGCTCACCACGCACTCGCCGTCGGGCTTCTCGTAGTGCTGCGTCTGGATGCGGAACAGGCCGGCATCCACCCAATGCTGATAAGGCGTGTTGTAGAAAGCGCCGCCCTTGGTGCAGAGGTAGCCGTTGTTGCGAAACCACTCAAACAGGCGGTTCTGCCCCACATCCACGCCGTCGGCCTTCAGCATCTTGGCCAGCTCGGCCACGCTGCAGGTGGTGTTGGAGGCCGCCACAGCGTCGTAAAATACCACCTTGGGGCGTTGCGCCTCCAGCTGAGCCTGCTGATAGCTGATCAGCGAATCCTTCTGCGCCAGCGTGCTCGACACAATCTCCTGCGCCCTAGCCAGCACCTCGTCGTCCGTCATCGTGCGTCCGCATTGGTCGTGAGTGGGTATGTAGCCGCCCGTCCTGCGTATCTGCGGCAGCACCTCGGCCGTCACCCAGCGTTTGAACTCCTTGGCCTGCGGCAGCTTGCTGGAGAGGATGAGGCTGTACAGTCCGCTCTCGTTAATCAGCACCGTCATCGACTTATAGTTCGAACCATCGTCGCAAATCGCGACAGTGGTTTTGTCTTCTTCGTCAACATGCTTTCGCACGGCGTCACGCGTATTGCTGTAACCGAGTCGCTCCGCCACATCCTTGCCCACAAACCAGGGTTCACCCCTCTCGTCGGTCATCGTGCGGATATCGCCCAACGTGGGGTGACTGAATGTTTTTATTTTTTTCATGTGGTTTTTACCCGCTCCTTGGGGCGGGGGTCTTAAAAATTTTATAAATTATTTATCATTTCTCGAAAAGCCAACTGACCCTGCCAGCCGCCCCTCGCCAAAACCATTCTCCAACATGTCAAACACCTCTCGAAACGCGAATGTTTCTACTATTAAGCCTTTAAAAACAAGTTTTTTGGGGGTTCAACGTTGAAGATTTAATACAAAAAAACGTGATGCAGAACGCATCACGTTTCAAATTCAGCCAATTGCCGATAATGAAAAAAATCAAAAAAAAAACTTCAACGTTGAAGATTCCGTTGAAGTTTTCGTATTGGGTGTTGAAGTTTTCTAATAATTGTTTCGGCAATTACCATCTTTCACGTTTCGAATATCCGAAAAAAGTTCAGAAATATAGTCATCAAAGTCCTCCAAATTCATTTCTGAGTTGAACAGTTCAACAATATTGTCTATTGTTTTGGCGAGTTTCTTGGGATCGTGCTGACTCCTGATATCATCAGGAAACGTTTCTCCGTCTTTGTTAACAAAACGACTGCGAATAGTCAACCAAGGGATATTGCCATTTTCATCCTTTATGGCATACAACTGCTTGACAAAATAGCACAAGGTGGATTTATCGTTTTTGTGAACCCACTTTATTTGTTTGTCAGTTCCCTGCCCAGAGAACACATCAATAAAAGTAGTCAACTCGGTATCTTTGCTAATAAATCCCCCATGAATCAAGGCTTTGTGTACAAATTGTAGTCTTTTATTGTTGTCAACTGTTAGGACGATAGACTCCCTATTGGGCGAGAATTGTTGAGTTTCTTTCGCTTGTTGGGTCGGTGTGGACAATTCCTTCAGTTTCTCGCCAAGAAATTCCACCATAATTATGGTGTACATCAAATCGTCAACATCGTATTCTTGTTGGATTATTTCGTGCCGATTATGAAACAAATAGCGTGCCACACCTTCATTATCTATCGTTTTTGTGGCGGCATCGTAGCAGTCATTCCATAGATTAACCCAGGGTGATGACTCACCTTCATTCTCTTTAGATATTTCCTTTACCAATCTCGATTGTTCACTTTCGATAGCTTGGGGCAATCTTCTAGCTGTTTTCGAGGCCTTCCAGCTGTCGTATGACACCCTATCACGTCCATTGCGAAAGATTACATACACATCGTTGTTATACCTTTCACAATACGCTTTCTTGTGTTGCTCAAAAAAACGCCAATATATATCTTTGTCACTTTCCCAAAACACTCTATCGATTTCAGCCAAGATCCCGCTCAATTGTCCTGCCATATCAAGTATTATTTGAGACAGGCCAATCTGCTTGTCTTTCAGGAAATCCAGCAATGGCGTAAGGGGGAGTTCTCCTTGTACGAACTTGTTTGAGAGCTCAATAAAATGTTTGTAATCAACATCACATAAGCTCTTCCAATCCATGACCTTCTCGTTTGAAGTATCATTCGCCGCATTCCACACTTCCGACTTCCATTTCGAAAAATCCACATCATGAGCCTCCTCAAATGGTAGCTCTTCCTTCCAATGATTCTTCCTGTCGGCAAACAACTCTAGACAATCATTCAAATGCAATGCGTAAGCCACAGCCATCAGACTCCATGTCTTGGTATTGTGCATATATCGTAAGGCATGGCTCTGTTCCCTGAGGCTCACCAACACATGCTTGTAAATTGTTGCATTTTCTTCGGGCTGTATTATTACCTTCTCGTCTTCTGCTTCCATCACTTTTTGTTTTGCTGATAATCCATGTATTTCATTACCAGATCCGCCTCCATCTTCCTCACATATGCTTCCATATAGGCATAATCAGGATTCCCAAGATTGGTGACTGGTAAAAATATTCTATCCTTCTTGATACTAGAACTTGTTGCCATGTGACCATAACTATATTTAGTGGTCACCTGTTCAATCATTCTTGATATATATAGTCCGCTATATTTGTTAAGAATTTTGTCTTTGTGATACAATAATAATATTGAGGAACCCGCCCCGCCTCGGCCTAAAAAATCAGCTGGCTGGTAAAAGCAACTACCATCCACTGGGCTAACTGTTATACAATTTCCCTTGTCCAGCGACTCTCCTCGTTTTGGGGAACAGCATTTCATTACGCCATTGTTTTCTGCGCCAGATGCCACAAAAGGAACATTACCTTCAGAATAATCATCTTTATTTCTAGCGTTAGGTCTCTTCACATCGAACAAATCTCCAATAGGGAATGCGCCCCATGAAATATCGGAAGGTATTTCGTCTGGGTAAGTTGGCCATTGGCGCAATAATTGTTTAAAATAGCTATTAATTAAACGATTCTCAATGCTCTTCATGTACTCTTCCATGAAAGCATAATCAGGTTGTCCACTTGGAGCAACAGGAAGTCGAACAACTTCTTTTTTCAGCCGAGGCAACGTCCTTTTATACCCAAAACAATAACGTGACCTATTTTTATCAGCAGCAGTTGTGATAAACGATCCTATGTATCTATTCATGAAGGGCGAGCGACCCACTTTCACATCGACGCTACCAACAAATGGGGTCTCTCGATAAATAGAATATCCTATTGATCCTTGACCATTACAAATGAATACAATACAATTCCCCTCTTCAGTATCAGAATCATCTACATTGATAAAGTCCAAGACTCCGTTATTTCTATTAGTCGCCCCTACATATGGTATTATCCCGTTTTCACTATTCCCAATTCCAGTAAATTTGCAGGGAGAAATTTCCAAAATGTCCCCAATTGAGAAATGTCCCCATTTTACATCTTTGAAATTTATCATTTATTGTCCTTTTTAAATAAATAACCACGCCCTTCAACAATCATTTTAAATTCAAATGATAAGTAGTCGGCCATCGTTTGTTCAAATTCGTCTTCGCTAGGTATTTCTTCGTTAAAGTAGTAGAACGAATGCAACCATTCATCTTTTGCCGATACCATTGTTGTTATCATAAATGAAGAACTAGGTTTTTCATCTACATATCCAAACCAACAATCGAGTAATTTCTTTTTCTTTTGTTCAAATGTTCCATCATCTACTAGTCCAACATTTGTAGCAACAGAGAATCCATCATTTTGAAAGTCAATAAACTTGCAACGTTTTACTTTTGGATGTTTGCGGTGGGCTGTAAAAATGGCGATTACGGGATTTGTCCCCACACGATAAAAAGTTTGAGTGTTAAGAGTGATTACTCCTTCAAGAGTATGATGCTTTAATATTTCCTTTTTAATCTCCGCATCACTTTGCGTTTTGCCTACCATGGTCGATTGCGGCACGATGACGGCACATCTCGCACCTTCGGCCAAAGAATCAAGCAGATGATTGATGAATGTGAGCTCAGAAAGGTGTGCTGTAAGCTTGTTTTTGGCTTGTGAGTAAGGCGGATTCATCAATCCTACGGTATAATTATTCTTCCTCAGTTCTTCTGCTGGTATCTTCAAGAAATCTTCGCATATAAGATTGCTCTTGCCATCACCTCGTAACACCATGTTGGTTGTGGCAATAGAGAACATTCTGTCATTCATCTCAATGCCATGCAGGCCGTCCTTCTTAATCCGAGTCGCAAGTTGTTTCTTTTTATACTCAGTATCAGTTACTTCCTCAGTTTCATCCAACATGGCATTCATAGCCGAAATCAGGAAACCGCCCGTGCCACAGCATGGGTCAAACACTCTGTCGTTGGTATGGATTTGAAGCAAATCCACCATCAGTTGCGTAATGTGTGAAGGTGTTAACACAATTCCCAAACCTTTTCCATCGCCTCCGCTGTAACAGAGAAACTCGCCGTAGAAACGCCCCAATACATCGTCAGGCGAATTGTTGCAAATGGCTGCATACACTTTGGAATGAATGTATTCGGCAAAGTATTTCAGTGGAGATTTGCCTAAAGCGGGATGCATGGAGCTGAGTTGTGGGCGATTTTTGATAAACGTAAATTGATCAAGCACCAAATCGTATTTCGTCGGAAGGTCATGTCTGAGGTCTTTCAAATGTTCCTGTATGGCATCAAAAATTATCTCGCCGTCGCTATTGTTGTTCCTTGGGTCGGAAAGCATATCCGTGTCAAAGTCTCTGTTACACAAGGCCAAAAGAATACCCGACACTATCAGCGGTTTGTCTTGCTCGCTTAGCGAACCATAGTTGCGCAAGTCTTCGTGAAGCAATGCAGCGCGACGCATAATCAGCTCCAACTCCAATTGTTGCTCCGACTTATTGCCAAGTACTTTGGTGCGGAAATAATTGTCGATATAGCGTTCTGAAAACTGCTCAAAATTACTCACCTGAGGCATGATTATGTAACTTGTCTTTGTTACATAGATGGGGCGAATGGTGAGTTTGTCCTTTTCAGTTCCAGAACATCCGAATGCAAATACCTTGTCAAAATTTGTATGGCAAGCAATGTGTTGGGCGTAATGCAATGCACCATTTTCGGCATAGTTCGTCACTGAAGGGATATCCATCAGCAAAGTATCAGCCTTGTCGGTCATATAGTTTGCCTGACGTTTGCAGTCCTTCTTGTCCTCGACAACAATCAGATATTTGCCCACCTGGGCTATATATTCAGGTCTTCCGTTGTTCGATTTGCCGTTCTTTGATGCTGTTTTCAATGCTTCATCAACCTCAACAAGGGGGCATTTCTCTGCCCAAGGTTTTAGACCCGCTGCAACCATCATGTCTCTGACAATGAGGTCTGTTGTTCGTTCTGTAAGTTCCATATCATAAGTCGTTATTCTTCTTCATGAATATGTGATGCATTCCCCAGCACAAACAAAAAAAACGAAGACAACCCCAATTGGGTTGCCTTCGTTTAATTAAATAAAAATAAATATATTACTTTAGTGGATTTACCCCCCCTAAAGTATTGTTGATTAATGTGTTATAAACTATACCTCGCATCACTTTTTAATTAAATTCTGTTACAAAAATACAAAAAAAATAGCACTAAAGCACGAAAAGCACGAAAAAAAACGAAAAATTGTAGGCGCTATTATTTCATTTTTCTACTGCAAAATACAAAACAGTTATACAGAAGTGATTTTTCGTTTAACGTATGGAATAGGCAGTTGGAATACACCACGACACCGACAAGTTGAGTTATCAACATGTGGGTGCCGCCGTGCCTAATGCCGTGTGGGTCAGCCGAAAAAATGTCGGCTTCAAAAGGCGGTTGCTATTCCATGTCGATTGTGTCGAAATAGTCGAAGACTTTCTTCATTTCCGAAACACCTTGTTCTCGACACGTCTGTAGGCAGAATTCCTGCTTGAAACTCCGGGCGTGAGCTAATCCGTCCAAACCTCCCAAGCGCATGAATATATCGGGCTTTTTTCTATAAAAATCCTCGCTTTTGTCGTATTGGTCGAA
>JAKSMP010000047.1 GCA_024400505.1 Bacteroidales bacterium
TAGGTGAGACCTTCGCACATCAGCGAGATTCCGGGAGAAGAAGAAGAGGTGGCAACTTTCTTACCAGTGCCAGCACCACCATAAACCATGTTGATGGAAGCCAGCTCGGATTCTGCCTGAAGAACAACCATACCAGTAGTTTCCCAGGGTTTCTCGGCCATCAGAGTTTCCATAACTTCAGACTGCGGAGTGATAGGATAGCCAAAGTAGCCGTCCGTACCGCTGGCAATCATAGCGCGAGCAATAGCTTCATTGCCCTTCATTAATTTCAATTCTTTTGCCATGTTTATCTTTCTTTTTCTAGTTTAACATTTGACTTTATAGACGGAGATCACGCCGTCGGGGCACACCATTGCGCAGCTTGCGCAGCCGATGCACTTGTCGTTTACAGCCTGGGTATAGTTATAGCCCTTGCCGTTTACATTCTTCGATAATTCGATAACCTTCATTGGGCAGGCTTCGATGCAAACGCCGCAACCTTTGCAATGCTCGGTATCGATAACGATTTGTCCTTTAAATGCCATAATATTAGATTTATATGATTAATAATTTGCTTTCATGCAATCCTTTTATCCGATTTGCAAATATACGCTTTATTTTTCACATAATGAAATAAAAATTCATTGTTCCGTTTTTAACTTTCTCATTGGATTAGCAGCAGCATTGATTATGATTGAAATGCAAGCGTTTCCGTCTCCCTATTTTTCTTTGTACACAGCACTGTGTTATATTTGACATCCGCTTTTCTTAAGTTAAGACGAGGTTCAACCTTAACTTAAGACCAACCCCAGTCGTAACTTAAGACCAACCCTTGCCTTAACTTACGACAAAGCTTAGTCATAACTTACGACCAAAGGCAATCCTAAGCAGCGATCAAATTCAACCCTTCGCATGGATTCGATTCAGCGTTGTGCAACGATTCAGCAGAGCCCTATCAATGGTCAAAACTTCACCTAGAGCTACCACATCCGATAGGTGATTGGGGTGGCCCATTTCACACCTATCTGGATGTATGATTGATGCTACAGAAACCTTAAATCAAACACCCCAGCAAAAGAAAAGATTAATGATTTCTTTTTTTTTCGTAACTTTGCATCCGCAAAAATTATTGTCAGCAACAAACTATGGAAGAAGATTTGAATCTGCCTCTTAGCAACATTGTCGATTATGGCGACGACAGCATCATCCATCTCGAAGACATGGAGCATATCCGGTTGCGCCCCGGCATGTATATTGGCAAACTCGGCGACGGTTCATCCCACGACGACGGCATCTATGTGCTTATCAAGGAGGTGATTGACAACGCTATCGACGAATTCACTTCGGGCTATGGACGCCGCATCGATATGTCTATCAATTTTGCCGAGCGCAAAGTGTCCATCCGCGACTATGGACGCGGCATCCCCTTAGGCAAGATGATTGAGGCTGTGAGCAAACTCAACACTGGTGCCAAATACGACAGCAAAGTATTCCAAAAGTCGGTGGGTTTGAACGGCGTGGGTACAAAGGCGGTGAACGCCTTGTCCAGCTATTTCCGTGTGCAGGCATTCCGCGAGGGCAAGACCCGTTGGGCTGAGTTTAGCGAAGGCAAGCTCACCCAAGAGAGCGGCATCATTCCCTTTGTCACCGAGGACGGGTTGGAAACTTCCGGCACTTTGGTGGAATTTGTTCCCGACCACAAGCTCTTTGGCAACTTCCATTTCATTGGCGAATATGTGGAGCAACGTGTGCGCAACTATTGCTACCTCAACCGTGGCCTCACGTTCTACTACAACGACAAGCGATATTATTCCAAGAACGGTCTTTTGGACCTTCTGGAGCACAATATGGAGGGCGGAGGCCTCTACCCTATCATTCATATTAAAGATGAGGATTTCGAAGCCGCTTTCACCCATGTGAATGGACAAAGTTCAGACTACTACTACTCTTTTGTCAACGGACAACACACCCATGAGGGTGGCACCCACCAAAGTGCTTTCCGAGAGGGCTATGCCCGAGTAGTGAAAGAGTTCTACAACAAGAAAGAGTTTGCTCCCGAGGATATCCGCCAAGGCCTAGTTTGTGCACTATGCATACGCATTCAAGAACCTGTATTCGAAGCTCAAACCAAGACCAAGCTAGGCTCCACCCACTTGGCACCCAACAACCAAGACGGCACCAACGACTCCCCAGTGCTGAAGACCTACATCTTGGACATCCTCAAACGCCATCTGGACAACTACCTGCACATCCATGCAGACACTGCTGAGATCCTCTTGGACAAAATACAGCGCAACGAGAAAGAGCGCAAAGACATTGCCGGCATCAAGAAACTGGCCAAAGAGAGCAACCGCAAAGCAAGTCTCAATAACAGCAAGTTGCGCGATTGCCGCGTGCACTACAACACCAACCATGCTCGCCGTCTAGAGAGCACCATATTCATCACCGAGGGTCTCTCTGCATCGGGCTCTATCACCAAGAGTCGCGACGTAGAAACCCAGGCTGTATTCTCGCTCCGAGGCAAACCGCTCAACACTGTGTCGGTGGGCAAAGCGGAAGTGTATAAAAACGAGGAACTAAACCTCCTGCACAATGCCCTGGACATTGACGACGGCATGGAGAACCTACGCTACAACAATGTGGTGATTGCCACTGATGCCGATGTTGACGGCATGCACATACGGTTGCTGCTATTAACATTCTTCTTGCGATTTTATCCCGACCTTGTGCGCCAAGGACACGTATATATCCTTCAGACTCCACTTTTCCGTGTGCGTAATAAGCATAAGACCGCCTACTGCTACACCGAGGAGGAGCGAATCTCTGCCCTGCACAGTATTTCCAATGCCGAAATCACTCGATTCAAAGGTTTGGGTGAAATTTCGCCCGACGAATTCAAAGGATTCATCAATCAAGATATGAGACTTGACCCTGTGATCCTGCATAAAGACTTCGACACCCCCGGCACGCTACGTTTCTATATGGGGCAGAACTCTTCTGAACGCCGAGAATTCATCATGCAGAACCTACGCGTGGAAGATGATGAAAGTATCGTTATCGGATAACCTTTTTGAATCACAAAAACACAAAACCATGTCAGAAAAATCATTAGCCGACCTTATCGCCGATGAATTGTGCGATGTACTTGATGAACCTGAAATCTACGATGACTGTGTGTTGGGCATACACAAGAAAACGCATGCCGTGAACATTGCCGAACCAGCTGGTTTCAACAAAGAGTACGACACATATCAGTTGTCCACTTTCCTCACCGAGAATGAGGAGGGCGAGATGGACTTGGATATGCCCGAGATTGAATATGTGGCCAGCCGCTACGAATGATTGAGAGCCATCCACTACAACCTTTTCTGCCCAGCAATGCCCGCCTGCTGATGCTGGGCAGCTTTCCACCACCGAAGAACCGGTGGTGCATGGATTTCTTCTACCCAAACCGCACCAACATGATGTGGGAGATCTTCGGTCAGGTGTTTTATGACAACCACTTGCACCTTGTGGATACTGCACACAAAACTTTCCGACAAAAGGATATCGAAGAGTTACTGAACCGGCATGGTATTGCCATTTACGACACAGCTTCTGCTGTGATTCGCCTGCAGGGGAATGCGTCGGACAAATTCTTACAAGTGGTTGAAAAGACTGACATTCCAGCTCTGCTATCCCATATACCCAATTGCCACGACATCGTCTGCACAGGTCAAAAATCGGCAGAAACACTATGCGAGGACTATGGTGCCAAAGTGCCCCAAATGGGGGAATGCAGCCCATTCTCCATTGCCAACCGAGAGATGCATCTGTGGCGAATGCCCTCTTCATCAAGAGCATACCCAATGAAGCTAGAGCAGAAAGCTGAGTTTTACCGCTCCATGTTTCAATCTATCGGAATCCTATAATTTCAATCTGCTAGAATTTGTGCAGAGTGTTCTTTTGTATTCACCTTGCCAATAGCATCAATTATCACACCTTGCTCATCAATAACATAGGTTGTGCGGAGCGTACCCATTGTCACCTTGCCATAGTTTTTCTTCTCGCCCCAGGCCTCATAAGCTTTGAGTATCACACATTCGGGGTCGGAAATAAGATGGAATGGAAGCTCGTTTTTTTCGATAAAACGTTGGTGTGAGGCAGCAGAATCCTTGCTCACTCCCAACACCTCATAGCCAAGATGGAGGAAACGCTGATAGTTATCGCGCAAGTCGCAAGCCTCAGCAGTGCAACCTGGTGTGCTGTCTTTGGGATAGAAATAAAGCACAAGTTTCTTTCCAGCAAAGTCGCTTAATTTCACAACATTGTCATTCTCATCTTTGCCCTCAAAATATGGGGCTGGTGTTCCTATTGATAACATGATTACTAGTGATATATTTACTTCTTAAAAGAGGATTCCATCGTCCCTTCCAATTTCTGACGAATGGGAATGGGGATAGCATCACGATGGACAAGTATGTTCACCACTTTATAGCGGGCATAAGCCTTGCTCATATAAACAAACCCAGCATAAGGGCCGTAGGCTCCCCAGCAGTTTTTGACTAGATAGTAATCTCTACCCCGCTCATCGTGAGCCTTACCACAAATGAGCATCACATGATCGTCGGTAGTGCGATGGTGATCCCAAGCACACTGACGCTGACGTTGCGATACCATGTGCTGCCAAGGCCAAAACCGCTTGATGAAACCTTTTGGGTTGTGGAATCTGAAACCAAACTCACTTATGTCTCCCTCCCAACAAAAGGTATATCCACATTCAATAGCATTGTCCATCACAGCCATTAGTTCATCTATAGGCAGATTGTAGGCTAGATCGTGACGCCAATTGTCTGGGCACTCGATGGCAAAAGGTTTGTAGAATGGATGATGAGTGAAAGAGGTAAGCTGCACATAGTCATTGGGGTTGATATCCAACGATTGGAGGTACTCTTGCGGAGAGAGGGAATCTTCGTTAACCTGTATGGCGTTCGGAGGCACACCCAAGCTATCCTGCAAGAACTGTTCCAATTGTTGTTGTGCATGATCCAGTGCTGCTTTGTCGCCCGATTGGCGAGCCTGAGCAATTTGGCCAGCCATTTCTTGAATGAGGGGCTTGTAGGGTCTGTGGTTCAAAGCAGTGGGGCATGGCATGACTTTTTCTGGCACAAGACCATACTCGGCAATGCAATGAATAAAATCGCCACAACATCCACCAGGGTCGAAGACTGTGCCACTCTCGGGATTGGAGGCCGAGAGGGCACGATCCATATAGCCATGGTAGGCCAGATATAGTTCACTCAGCTTGTGAGGTGCGTGTCCCTTGCGTAACTGCTCTGCTTCCAGCATGGCTATGCCACTGAACACCCAACAAAGACGAGTTTTCCCCTGATAGCGAACCGGAGAAACAGGGATAAGCTTGCCATTGGTAAACGTATGCGTTTTCTTGACTTGTCCAAGAAACCAAAAGCCTGCCACTGCTGCCAAGCATAGCACTACTCCGACAATGATAATGGTAAGTACCATCTTTTTCAAGGCTATTTCCCTTTCTTCATGGACTTGACCACTTGGCCAACATACATGGTGTGCAAGCCCGCAGGGAAGTTGGAATAAAACTGGGTGGGCACATGGTTCTTCATACCCTTACGGCCTAATTCTTCGGCATACATGATTTCGCACTCAATCACCACGCTAGCCTCAGCATAATAGGGTGTACCATGCTCGGTATAGAGGGTGTGCAGACCCAAAGCTGCAGCCTTGTCGCCATCGCGGCCACTTTTGGTACCCATATATTTGAGCACTTGCTCATATCCAGGCCCAAATTGCATGATGGTGAAATATTTCTCTCGATCCATAAATTCCTTGGTATAGCGCTTCTCAGCCACATAAACGGTGACTGCAGGCAAACGCCAAAGTGTGCCGAAAGCTCCCCACCCAATGGTCATGGCATTGCTCTTTTCTTTGTTGCCGGCACAGAGCAGCCACCCTTGCTCGATGGTGGAGAAAGGATTTTCGCCATACTCATCAATGATGTCAAATAGGCGAAACTCAGTATTCACCTCTGCCGAGCGAGGCTGAGCAGCTTGAGTAGGCGTTCCGCCAAAATGGTTGTAGGAGATATTGTCTTGGCTGTATTTATTCTTCGGAGTGGGATGTTCGTCGGGATAACCGATGACAATGATATTGAATGGTTTCAGATAGTCGGGGAGCTGCAAGATGCGGGATACCTCGGCGCAACGATCTTCCATGGGGTAAATACCAGTCCACACTGCACCCAATCCCATGGCATGAGCAGCCAACAGAATGTTTTCAGTAGCAGCAGAGACATCCTGCACCCAAAAATCGCCGCACCCCCCCTGTGCTTTGCGCATATCGCCACACACCACTATGGCCAGTGGAGCTTCGGCTGCCATGCTGGAGTATTGGTTGGCTTTGGAAAGTTGCAGCAACACATCGGGATCGTCCACAGCCACAAAATGCCAGGGCTGTTGATTGCACGCCGTGGGGGCAGCCATTCCAGCGCGAAGCAATGTGTCAACTTTGCCAGCTTCGATGGCTTTGTTTTGATAGATTCGAATAGAAGTGCGAGTTAAAATTGTTTCTAACGGATTGGAAGTCGCTTGCGTGTCCATAGTTTTATTGTTTTGGCAGCTTCCCATGAGCATCAATACGGCAGTCAGCAGGATGATGATTCTTTTCATAAGTGTATTAAGTAATTAGTCTATCTTCAACTTTTTCTTCATTTCTTTGCTCAATGCGTCTTTATGAATCATGATGGTGACGGTCTTATAGCGGAAGAATGCTTTGCTGCAGAAGAACATACCATGATATACATTGTAGTCGCCCCAACTGTTTTTGACCATGTAATATTCGTTGCCCATTTGGTCTTTGGCCGTGCCATAGATGAGCATCAGATGGTCGTCGTTGGTCTCATGGTTTTCCCAACCAAGCTGACGTTCTTCGGGCGAGACCCAACGCTGGGGGGTAGGACGCTCAGCAGCCTCATCCTGGATAGCCTTGGCATCCATGCCAATCCAATGAGCCATATCGCTGCCTTGGGCAGATACGTTGTTGGCATCAGTAACAGGCAGCACAGCAAAGCCTTTCTTTGAGCCCATGCGGAAACCCTGTTCGCTCACATCGCTGTCCCAACCCACAGGATATCCTTGAGCAATAGCACGGTCAGCAATTTCAATCAATTCATCAAGCGTCACATTGTAGCTGAGGTCGTGGCGCCAGTTGTCGGGGCTCTCCACTGCAAAGGTCTTATAGAGCGGCTCATGCAGGAAGGCTGTAATCTGGATATAATCATCAGCCTTCAAACCGGTAGATTCATAGAAAGACTTAGGGGTGTATTCCTTGCCCTTGTAGGTGAATTTCTCGGGAGGAACACCCAGATACACGTCATGCACAGCCTTGATGGCTTTGAGGCAAAGCAACTGATAGTTTTCATCGCTTTGGAGTGAGCCTGTGCCAGCTGCGGCTTTCACCATGGGGTTAGTCATTGCGCTGAGCTCGCTGTGGTTAGACAGAGAGTCACGATACATCATGCCGGGGCGCATCTGTTCTTCTGGCACCAAGCCATATTTCTCCATACAATGCAGGATATCGCCAAAGCATCCACCTTGAGAGAACGACATATCGCCATGACAGCGAATCACTGCTGCAGCACGGTCTTGATAGTCGCAATGTGCGGTGTACATCTCACTGAGGTCATAGGTGCCTTTGCCCATACGTAGGAGCTCGGCTTCGAGGAAAGCGGTGCCAGCATAGTCCCAGCAAGTCCCAGCCTTGCTTTGATTCTTGACCGAGGTGATGGGGAGTTCTTTGATGATCGTGAACTTGTAGCCGTCGTCACTTTTCTTTGTTTCTTGTGCCATAGAGGGAGCGCACATGAGCGCAGCAACCAGGATTGCGGTGATTTTTCTCATAATATTATATTGTTTCATTATTGTTATTTATTGGGGTGATGCATCCTTGCTCGATATTGAAAGCATAGGATGTGAAATAAGGTGCAATGGAGCGAAGGAATGGCGTGGGTTTGCTTGAGAAACCCCTGATGTTGCGTTGAGCATAGGTGATGCAAAGATTCTTTTTGGCACGCGTGAGTGCCACATAAAACCGACGAGCATCCTCGTTGATGCGTTCCTGGTTTTGATCCTTGATATTTTGATAGAAGGGATAAAGACCTTCTACAGTATTGAATATTATCACACTCTCAAATTCCAGTCCCTTGGCTTTGTGGGCTGTGGCAATGAAGAATCGCTCTGAGGAGCATTGCTCCATGCTGGTGCTATTGCATAGGTCCGACTCTCGAAGGGTGGTAATTTCCACCAGATAGCGGTCGAGTTGCTGCCGCAAAGTGGGAGCTTGGAGCCTATCAATGATGTCGATGGAGAGGAAGTTGATGATGTGTTGCCATTTATCGACTGGTTCGGCAAGGCCTCGAGCCAGAAGATGCAAATAGAGATACTGCAATTCATCAACCAATATGGGATGTTTGGCAGCATCAGCCGTTTCATAGAGTCTTTCCTGAGTGTGAAAGAAATAGGGACCATAACATTGGCGAAAGTGCGAAACCAAGCTGCGGACAGTGGGTTGAGAAAGGAATTCCTGCTGCTGAGGAATATAGTCGTTGGCACGTTGACGGCAGTAGATGAGAAGCGAAAGCGTGGCAAGCACATCGTCAATGGCATTATGGGAATTGACACCCTGGAGGTGGAGCGTTTCGAGTAGTTTCTCAAGCTTGTACACCCTCAATCGAGGCTCCACCAAGCGAGCAAGCTTGAGGGTATCAAATCGCTGACGATGGCCTAAGGGATGGCCGAATGTGCGGCGCACATTGTGGTCAAGTATGTTGAAATCAAACTCCACATTATGGCCCACCAATACATGACCTTGGCAGTATTCGAGGAACAGTTGAAGTCCCTCCGAACGACTCATACGCTCCGACTCCAAATAAACGGATAGCATAGGATTGTCGTGCCCGCCTACAATGGGAGGAATCTCTTTGTTGGTTTCGATGATGATGTTAAGCTCCGATCCCGGCACCATCTGCCCATGCCGCACCTTGATGGCAGCTATTTGAATTATATCGTCATTGAAGATATCAAGACCCGTTGTCTCGGTATCAAAAAGCACTACTTCTTCTTCATCTATCACTTGGGCAAAATGCTGCAGATAGGATCCCTGAGGATAGATGAGCAAATCGGTTGGCGAAATGGCACGACTACGCAATTCGCGCATCAAATTGCGTGCAGTGGCATACTCGGGCACCACCTTGAGGTGATAGAGCAATCGAGCCCAAGCAATGAAGCACGTTTCGTTGGACACGATGCTCAGATGGGAGAAAAGTAGCTGCACGGTGGGCAACGAGAAAAGGTCGCGACCAGAGATTTTGAAATGAGGGGTATCGCCAAATTCACGACTGAGTATGTCGGCATCGGCATTGGTGGCCACAATGATGGCTACTCGGCCCGAGGGGTCAATCTGGGCATATCGCCGCGCCAACGACACCGCCAGCCTATATTCATTGGCCACAGGTCTCTGGCAAAGGGTGCAGGCAGCATTATCATAGCGACAGCGCAAATCTTCTTTATTCACAAATTGATCTAGCCGACTATAGCAAGCGCGAAACACACAGCACCCCTGAGGCGAGGAGGGAGTTGTGTCGGTGGTGGTGGGCAACAAAGCGGAGTCTATGCCCAATTGGTGCGAAGCGTAGTGGTTGTAGATATCCAGCAGATACTTAGGCGAACGATGATTTTTCCCCAAGTGATACAGATTGGGCGAGCACTGCCTCTTCAGTTCTTCGATTGCCTGAAGTTTGGCCCCAACGAATGAGAAGATGGCTTGCTGCTCATCGCCCAAATACACAATGGTGGCATCGGGGGCAGCAAAAAGATCAATAATGGCCAATTGCAAGAAACAGAGGTCCTGCACCTCATCCACCTGTATCCACTTATATCGGTGCCTATCGGGATCCTGCGAAGCGATGAAATAGGTTTTCTCCAACAGATCCTCGAAATCCATCAAGTTGTCGGTCTCCTTATATTGAGCATAGAGCTGGGCTATCTCAGTTCTATGCTGCATGTATGGCAGTTCTATGGAGGAGAGTAGATGAGAGTGGACGATAAGCTTCTGCGGCATGCCCTGTTCCTGCTGAGCCAGCGCATGCTGCAGATTGACCACATCGCTCGCATATCGCGAGTGGTCTTCTTTTGGGTCGAGCCTAGCCAAAAATGTGATTATACTCTCCGCATCCTGGTCGTCTATCACAGCTGTGTTTTGCGGTATCTTCTTCTTGTCGAATAGATAATGCGAACAAAACCTATGGATGTTGCCCACAAAAAGGTCAGACGGGACAGGATTTTGCGTACGTTGGCTGATTCTCTCTCGCATGCCTCGGCTGGCACGGTTGGTGAACGTGAGACATGCCATATCGGCATAATCAACTCCATGAGCATGGGCATGAATCACACGCTCTGCCAGAATGAAAGTCTTTCCACAACCAGGTGGGGCCAAAACAAGATGTCTGCCACCACTCAGATGGATGACTCGTTCTTGGTCAGAATCCGGAGTGGTGGCAGACATAATGAATGTGTTAAAAGAAATTTATTCCACAGTCACGCTCTTGGCCAGGTTGCGAGGCTGGTCAACATTGCAGCCTTTGGCAATAGCCACATAGTAAGAGAGCAGCTGCAACGGAATGACGGCAAGCAAAGGCACAAAACAGTCGCGGGTGTCGGGGATTACAAAGCAATAGTCGCTCATGCCCTTAACCACAGTGTCGCCCTCTGTCACCACCGAGATGATCTTACCCGAGCGAGACTTAATTTCTTGGATGTTGCTCACCACCTTGTCGTACATACCCTTCTTAGGCGCAATCACCACTACGGGCATCTCGGCATCCACCAAGGCGATGGGGCCGTGCTTCATCTCGGCAGCGGGGTAACCTTCGGCATGGATATAAGAAATCTCCTTGAGTTTGAGCGCGCCTTCCAGTGCCAAGGGATAGTTATAGCCGCGACCCAAATACAAGAAATTCTTGCAATAGGTAAATCTCTCGGCAAACTTGTCAATATCCTTATTGTGCTCGAGGGTCCACTGCATCTTGTCGGGTATCTGATAAAGTTCGTCCACCAACATCTGATAAAACTTGGTATCCAAAGTGCCACGAACCTTGGCAATAGCCAGACCCAGCAGAGCCAGCGTAATCACCTGGCCAGAGAAAGCCTTGGTGGAAGCAACACCAATCTCGGGTCCCACATGCAGATAAGTGCCGCTATTGGTGGCACGGGCTATGGACGAACCAATCACATTGCAGATACCATAAAGGAAGGCACCCTTCTCTTTGGCCAGCTGGATAGCTGCCAAAGTGTCGGCCGTTTCGCCCGACTGCGATACTGCCACCACCACATCATCGGGGAAAATAACAGGATTGCGATAGCGAAACTCCGAAGCATACTCCACCTCCACCGGTATCTGGCAGGCCTCTTCAATGAAATACTTGCCAATCAAAGCCGAATGCCAAGAAGTGCCGCAGGCGCAAATGATGATGCGACGACAATTCTGAAACTTCTCCTTATTGTCGATAATGCCGCTGAGCACTACTTCTGAGTTCTCACGATCCAAACGGCCTTTGATGCAGGTGCGCAAAGCATTGGGCTGCTCCCAAATCTCTTTGAGCATAAAATGGGGGTAGCCACCCTTCTCCAACTCCTCAAGGTTCATCTGCAGGGTGACCAACTGCGGGGTCTGCTTCACATTGGCCAGGTTGGTAATCTCTAGCCTGCCGGTGCGATCCATCACGGCAATTTCTTCATCATTGAGATAAATCACCTTGTCGGTATATTCGATAATGGGGGTAGCATCGGAGCCCAAGAAATACTCAGGACGACCTGTCTCGCTCTTGCCCACACCAATAATCAGCGGACTGCCCTTGCGAGCACACACCAGCGTATCGGGGTGCGATTTTTCCAAAATAGCAATAGCGTATGCACCCACCACATTCTTAAGCGCCAACTGCACGGCAGTATAAAGGTCGCAGTGGTGAGAGTTCATCATAAATTCCACCAGCTGAACCAACACCTCGGTATCAGTCTCGCTGCGGAAAGTCACGCCATTCTTCTCCAATTCCAGACGCAGCACTTTATAGTTCTCAATAATGCCGTTGTGCACCAATGCCAAGGAGCGAGATTCAGAGTAATGGGGGTGAGCATTGGAAGCATTGGGTTCGCCATGGGTGGCCCAGCGGGTGTGGGCAATGCCTATGGTGCCCGTCACATCGGTCTTCTCGCACAATCTTTCCAGAGCCACCACCTTGCCCTTTTCCTTGTAAACATTTAGTTCGCCCGACTGGCTTATGAGTGCCACACCAGCGCTATCATAGCCACGATATTCCAGTCTATGCAAGCCTTTTATCAAGATGGGGTAAGCTTGCTGATCCCCGATATATCCTACAATGCCACACATAAACTTTTATTTTATAGATTATTATTTGAAAAGTTACAAATTAGATGTTTTACAATAAACTTTGCAAATATAGCAAAAAATAATTGAACAACTAATAATTGCATACCAAAAAAAACAAATTTTCACATATATCCAAACCAAGCATAGCGGCCACTCTCCAGTATCAATACTTCGGAACTTATTAGTCCAACAATTTGATTGTTACTTTTCTGTGCCCCAAAATTGGGTAGAGCGGGGAGTGCAAAAATCCATTTTCATTGCATGTGACATTGTGACAAACCAACCCAACAAGCACACAATCAACAAAATATACCACCCATTTGACAACACCTCTTCGGCCGAGGTGATGCGGCACCTCACCCAGCTGACTGAACTATTGCTGGACCCTGCCCGAGAACTTTGGGGGAAGCCCCTTGTAGTCACCAGCGGTTATCGGTGCACGAAACTGAACACCCTCGTTGGCGGGGCCGGCAACAGCCAGCACCTGACAGGATGCGCTGCCGACATCGTGACCCTTGGCAGCAACCGAGTGCAGAACTATCAGCTGTACCAGCTGATAAAGCACAGCAACCTGCCCTACGACCAGCTGATAGCCGAAAAATGTAAGCACAGCGGCTGCAACTGGGTGCACATCAGCCTCAGCCCCCAAGGCAAACCCCGCCATCAAGCGTGGGAAAGCAGCTTAGTCGGTGCGACAACAACTAGGCATATAAGCTAGGTGATGACAAATCTCCACTTTCTTGTGACATTTTTGGGGAGGTACTTCGTTGATATGTAATCGATTGAAAGATTTGTCACATTGTCACATTCAATGAAAAGTAGTTTATTCCACACCCACGCGGCTACTCATGCAAATGTAGAGAACACTGAATATGTTCAGGCTATTGATGATATTGTATAATGTTGCGCATCATTTAATTTATGCCACTTCGGCCTTCCGAAACACTCAAAAATAGCAACGGCGCTATACGGAAAATCAAAAAAGGAAATCAAGCTGGAAATATGCGTCAGCAGCAACAAAGGTGAATCTATATAGGTTTTTGAAATTAACAGCGGCACAAAGAAAAAGAGGAAAAATCTTACGATTTTTCCTCCTTAGTAGCGGGGGCTGGATTCGAACCAACGACCTCCGGGTTATGAGCCCGACGAGCTACCACTGCTCTACCCCGCAATCCATTATTTCACTTTCGAAATCGAGTGCAAAAGTACTACTTTTTTTTGAATTGGCAAAATACAAGCTCTGTATTTCCATTTTGTTAATGAATTATCTCCTATATTTCAGTATATTGTCATAGAAGATTTAACATATACCGGCAACCTTTCAAGTTGCAGAAATAGGCTCGCAACAGCAAGTTTTTTCACAAAATGGACACCGTAAGGAGCCACCCGAATCGCCCATTCGTCACAAATGGCTGTAAATCATAATTCAAGATCAAGTGCAAGGCGTTCCTCGCCTTCCAATCAGCGTTCATTCGAAACATGGGGCAGCACCTCCGGATGCTTGAGAATCATCATCGTACCATAAAAAGCCATACTCAGATAACGATCCACCTCTTGATCTGATATCGACCTATGGCAAAATGCAATTTCGCCCCCAAGTCCATAACCGAAAATACGAAGTTGGTCTATCAACAACACTGCCTGCTCTTGCGACAGCTGATGATCCTTCATCAACGCCTCCATGCACACCTCCTCCACATGGTTGAGCACTGGTGTGGCTTGGTCGAGCCGATACTGCAGCACCTGAAACAGCCTAGGTTCTTTCTGTGCAAAACTTATAAGGCGCCGGCCATATTCTTTGAATGCAGGACAACAGTTGAGGCAATCCTCCACATAGCGATCAAACATGTCAAAAACATGACCAATAACATCTTGCTTGAGCGCTTCAAACGATTCATAGACCGTGAAGATGGGGCTTGTGGAACAATGCATCTCCTTGCTAAGCGAGCGCGAGGAGAGTCCATCAATACCCGATTTGCGAATCACTCTGAGAGCTCCATCAATTAGTTGAGTTTTGGTGAACAGGGCTTTTCTTGGCATACTATCTTGTTTTACAATTACTAATACATATACTTGTACGATTGAACGCGCAATACAAAAATAACCTTTATAATTTAAATAAACATAAAAAAAGCAAGCATTAACATTTTTTTATGAACAATACAACCATTTTTTGTATCTTTGCAAACCAATAAATAATGATTTAGCAATATGAAACAATACACTCACGCCTGGATTGCTTTCATGGCAATCAAACGCTTGCAAAGCAGCATGATACCCAAAGGATGCAAGAAGGATGCAGACTCATTGGTAAAATGGTTCCATAATTATCGCGACTTCGTCATCCAAGGAGCCTGGTACCCCGACGAGGTGTTCAAAGACATGAACACAAGCCACATACTGAAATACGAACCGCTGCCCGGAGCGCCTGCTGCCACATTCCGTAAGTATCCCACCTCCTTGGAAATGCCCAAGTTGGTGAAAAAATCGCCTCTCCTCAAACAAGGATACAAAGTGGTGGCCGGAAACCTGCCCGACCGTTGCGAATCGCTAGCTCACGGCATAGTTGACTGCCTGAAGATGCTGGAGATAGAAGAAAAAGGATGTCCCATCTCCCCTACCAGCAACCACATAGCCATGCGTTTCTTCATCCTCAGCCACTATATTGCCGACTGCCACATGCCGCTCCACTGCGATTCTCGATCCTTCTCCGAAGGCGATGAAATCCATGCTTTTATCGAGGGCATTTGGGATCAAGAAATACGCAAGTCTTATGCACTCGACACCAGCAATGAACGGTTCTTCTACGACCCCGACGGCTATCCTCTCTCCAAAGGGCTCACTCCCATGATTCAAGCAGTCGAAGACCAAGTGGCCAACCGTAAATTTATATTTTCCTGGGGAACTGACAACAACAACACCTGGGACTACATGAGTGCCATTTCTCAACAGTCGTATCTGATGGCTCATCGCATGATACCTTCTCATTACAACCACGAAAATCTCACCAAAGAAGCGTACTTAGCACTGGATGAGCAAGCACATTTTGAGTCGGACAGTGTGGCCATCTTGTCCGATGCCATCGACTCTGTGGCTAGGGCTTGGTTGCACGTTTGGGCACGATACCAAGACTGGAAGAAATAGCATCTATTTAAAAAAGTTTTGTGAATCGAAAAAAAATAGTAATTTTGCACCGAGAAAAATGCTATATTTTTTTCGACCACGTTAACCATAGACTTGGCGGTAGGATAACGAGTCCCCCTAGCACCTAGGTCTCTATTATCAACCCACTGGACTCGCCCCAGAACTGTATGAAGAATACAACATTACTTCGAAAAATGGCCATGGTGATGATGACTTGGGTATTGTGCATGCCTCTGCTAACTGGCTGCGGCAAGGAATTCAAGCCCATTGACAACCAGCTCAATCCCGAAGCACTTATTGGCACCGAATGGACTGTAAGCCAGGAGCTCACCTATGGCGAATTCTCTGCTAGCATCTTCTCCACCATCAATTTCGTAAGCGAAAATGCAGGTTCCATCGTGGCTGGCATCAATCTGCTGCCCGAAATCGAACCCAAATACGATTTCGCATACACTTTTGATGGAAAGCACGGTTCCTTCACTCACCCCGACCTTTATGCCCCCATCGAGTTCACCCTTGTTTCATACGATATGCTGGAAGTGAAATTCACCGCCGACATCATCAAAGACACTACTGGTATTGTTCAAGATATCTTCAACAGCCATGGCGGAGTCATCTCGCTCTATTTCACTCGCAATGGAGGCACCGGAGCCGACACCACACATCACCAAGATGGCAACTTTTACGAACTTGATGGCGCCATTTACGATATCATCCTGGCAGGATATTTCATTGATCAGGACGATGGCACCGACCTCTACACCTATATATTCCAAAGCAATAGCGGTTATATAGGACTTGCCTCCTTCACCCCCATCGAAGCATGCGACACTGACCTTGCCAACGCCAGCACCTTCATCAACACCCACGAAGGTGTGTGTGGAATCTACCTTGCCAACGGCAGCTCTTCACCAGATTACTTTGATAACGGACACTTGACCGTGACCCAGAACGATGGACTGATGGAGTTCCACTTTACTGCCACTACCACCAGCGGCAAGCCCGTTTCGCTCACCTACATTGGCGAAATGAACCAACTTGAATCCTTTGATAAGAAAATTGTCAAGTAATAAGGCAATCCCTTATTCCCCCAAAAAGAGCGGCGCAATGCGCCGCTCTTTTTTTTCTAGTTGGACTCATTTTCATGACCTATACAGTACCATCATACCCCTCCTAGAAGGCATTAGAATGCCTTCATCGAAAGGATTAGCATGCCTTCACCGAAAGCATTAGTATGCCTTCACCGAAAGCATTAGTATGCCTTCACCGAAAGCATTGGCAAGCCTTCCGATGAAGCAAATAATACTTCACAGGAAGGAGATGTTTTCATCATCACCCCTGATTTGCTTACTGCGCCCAATGCTCCAATTATTCACACTAATTTCGGAATAGTAATTGATGCTTTGGGAGGGAAGTGATGGCTGACAAGTCATCACTCGTTTTCATAAAGAAGAAAAGAAGTGCCTCCTTGCAGAGGCACTTCTTTTATGATATTTGAAAGGTGTGGAGACTACATGTTGGAGAGACCTTCGTTGAGGAAGTTGAGGAACTTCTGAACGTCGCGGTCGTACTTGTAGTTCTCTTTGGTGAGCACCTTTCCGTCGGCATTAATAATGACGTAGTAGGGCTGGGCATTCATGTTGAACTCGGTCTTCTGGAAATAGAGGTTGCGGCGGCCGAGTGTCTTGAGGGTTTTGCCTTTGTCGTCAACCACCCATTCGTCTTCGGGAAGTTCGATGGTGTTTTCGTCGGCATACATAGCGCACATGACAAATTTGCTGGAGAGCAATGCCATCACGTTCTCATCGCTCCAAACGTAGTGTTCCATTTCGCGGCAGTTGGCGCAGGTCTTGCCGGTAAAGTCGATGAAGATGGGCATGTTGTGTTCCTTGGCGTAAGCTTTAGCCTCGTTGAGGTCGTAGAATGCCTCGTAGCCAGCGGGAGTGTGCAGTTTATCAACATATTTGCGGTCGGCGGGCAACTTGCCTACTTGAGCAGTGCTGCCTGGCATGGCAGAAGCCACAACACCTTCGGCCAAATTGAAGTCTTGAGAGTGCATAGGAGGCAGGAAGCCGCTGATACCCTTGAGGGGAGCACCCCACATGCCAGGAATCATGTACATGACAAATGCGAACACGAGGATAGCAAGGGCGGTGCGTCCAAAACCGAGATGTTCAACGGGGTCATCGCCTTTGAAGCGCAGTTTGCCAAGGAGGTAGAAGCCGAGCATAGCGAAGATGACAATCCAGAGAGCGAGATAGACCTCACGGTCGAGGATGCCCCAGCCGCAGTAGAGGTCGGCCTGCTGGAGGA
>JAKSMP010000048.1 GCA_024400505.1 Bacteroidales bacterium
TCGGCCACCATATCTTTGCACCATCCGAGGTAGGCTTCGCCACGCATGGTAGAGTTGCTAATGAGAAGAAGATTTTCTTTCATAAGTGTTAAGTGTATTGTTATTATAGGTCTAATTGTGCATAGGTGGCATTGCTCTCGATGAACTCGCGGCGGGGAGGTACGTCGTCGCCCATCAGCATGCTGAAGGTTCGGTCGGCCGAAGCTGCATTCTCGATGGTCACCTGGCGGAGCTGACGGTTATCGGGGTCCATGGTGGTTTCCCAAAGCTGTTCGGGATTCATCTCACCAAGACCTTTGTAGCGTTGTACGTGCACACCCTTGTCGCCTACAGCATCCATAGCTTGTTCGCGTTCTTCCTCACTCCAGCAGTAGAAACTCTTGTTGCCTTTCTTCACCAAGTAGAGTGGGGGAGTGGCAAGGTAAACGTAGCCATTCTCAATCAGTTCGGGCATATAGCGGAAGAAGAATGTGAGCATGAGGGTGTCGATGTGTGCGCCATCGACATCGGCATCGGTCATGATGATGATTTTGTGGTAGCGGAGCTTGGAGAGGTTCAGGGCCTGGCTGTCCTCGGGCGTGCCGATGGTGACACCCAGTGCGGTGTAGATGTTTTTGATTTCTTCGCTCTCGAAGGCGCGGTGGCGCATGGCTTTTTCTACGTTCAGGATCTTACCGCGGAGGGGCAAGATGGCTTGGAAACGACGGTTGCGTCCCTGCTTGGCTGATCCGCCTGCCGAGTCACCCTCAACAAAATAGATCTCACAAGTGGCAGGATCCCCATCTTGGCAGTCGGCCAGTTTGCCAGGCAATCCACCACTGCTGAACACATTGCTGCGCTGCACCATTTCGCGAGCTTTGCGTGCAGCCTGACGTGCACGAGCTGCCAGGATAACCTTTTCCACAATGGTGCGGGCTTCGTTGGGATGCTCTTCCAAATAGTTTTCCAACATTTCGCTCACGGCGGAATCCACTGCGCCGCGCACTTCGTTGTTGCCCAATTTGGTCTTTGTTTGACCCTCAAACTGAGGTTCGGCCACTTTCACCGAGATGATGGCAGTCAATCCTTCGCGGAAGTCATCGCCAGCTATGTCCACTTTGGCTTTGGCCAGCATACCGCTCTTGTCGGCATAAGCCTTGAGGGTTCGGGTGAGGCCGCTGCGGAAGCCTGCTAGATGAGTGCCGCCTTCGTGCGTGTTGATGTTGTTAACATACGAGTGAAGATTCTCGTTGTAGGTGCTATTGTATTGCATGGCAATCTCGATGGGAATGCCGTTGCGCTCGCCCTCGATATAGATGGCTTCGGGCATCAGTTTTTCGCGATTCTCATCAAGATAGGCGATAAAGTCGCGCAGACCGTCTTGGCTGAAGAAATGGTTGCTCAGGGGATTCCCCTGCTCGTCCAGGTTGCGTTTGTCCTCGATGGTGATGTCAATACCTTTATTGAGGTAGGCCAGTTCGCGCATACGATCCAACAGGGTATTATAGTCATAAACTGTCGTGGTGAAAATGGTCCCGTCGGGGTGGAAAGTGATGGCGGTGCCTCGTTTCTCGGTGGTTCCTATTTCTTTTACGGGATAGAGGGGTTTTCCTTTCTCGTATTCCTGTTGGTAGGCTTTGCCTTCGCGGTAAACGTTCACAATCATGTGGTCGCTCAATGCGTTCACGCAAGATACACCCACGCCATGCAGGCCACCAGAAACCTTATAACTGCCTTTGTCGAACTTGCCGCCGGCATGGAGCACGGTCATAACCACCTCCAATGCAGAGCGATGCTCCTTCTCGTGCATGTCCACGGGGATACCGCGACCGTTATCCTCTACGGTGATGCTGTTATCTTCGTTGATGCTTACATAAATCTTGTTGCAGTAACCGGCCAGGGCTTCGTCGATGGAGTTGTCCACCACCTCATACACCAGGTGGTGCAGACCTCGGAAATTCACGTCGCCAATGTACATTGCGGGGCGCACGCGCACAGCTTCCAAGCCTTCCAGCACGGTGATGTTGCTGGCACTATAGTTAGCCGGAGTCTTTTGTTCTTCGCTCATATATGTTGTATTTTTTTATCTCAGAAATAATTTGCAAAAATACAAAAAAAAATCTATTTTATTAAATTTCTTTTATAAAAAGTGTTTTTTTTGAATAATAGGCCCTGCACATGTCACTGATTTGATGTTTGTTTCGGGGATTTTTATGTAGAAGTGTCCTCCCCTTTACAAAAAAGGGAGGACACTCGTAAAAAGATGGATATTATATTGTTGGCTTACAATACGTCGCGGTCGTAGGCATTCTCGCCAAGTATAGCAGCGTCGATACCTTCGATTTCTTCTTTTGTGCTAACCTTCACAGGTGTGATTTTGTTAATGATCCACAGGATTGCATAGGTGAATACGAAACCGTAGACTGCTGTGAGGATGGTGGCAACAATCTGTTTCCAGAAGAAGGCGCTTTCGCCAGTGATGAGACCGTTGGCTCCGTTGGCGTTAACGGCTGTAGTGGCAAAGACGCCCAGCAGGATGGTGCCGACAAAACCGCCTACGCCATGTACGCCCCAAACATCCATGGCGTCATCCCAGCTTTGCTTGTTCTTCCATTCCACGGCCACATAGCAGCAGGCCGAAGCCAAAATACCTATGATAGGCGAAGTCCACAATGGCACAAAACCTGCTGCGGGAGTGATGGTGGCAAGTCCGGCGATGGAACCGGTGAGCACGCCCACCAGTTTGGGTTTGCGGCTGCGACACCATTCTATTGCCAGCCAAGTAACTAGGGCAAAAGAGGCTGCGATGTCGGTATTGAGGAATGCCAGCGTTGTCACACCATCAACACCCAGTTCGCTGCCGGCATTGAATCCATACCAGCCGAACCACAGCAGACCGGTGCCGATAGCCACCAGAGGAATGCTGTTGGGGGTAGAGTTCTTGTCAACACGGGCACCAACGAAGAATACTGATGCCAATGCGGCGAAACCTGCCAGAATGTGAACTGCTATACCGCCAGCAAAGTCGAGCACACCCCATTCGCCCAGGATGCCGCCGCCCCACACCATATGGCAGAAGGGATAGTAGCAGAGGAATTGCCATGCGGTGAGGAAAATAAGGTATGACTTGAAGTTGATGCGGTTGACGAAAGCGCCCGTGATCAGCGCAGGGGTGAGGATGGAGAACATCATTTGGAAGGAAATGAACACATATTCAGGAATGTTGCCATTCGCACTGGGGTGCAGTGTTTCGGGGGTAATGCCTGCCAGGAAGCAATGCTGCAGATTGCCCAAGATTCCGCCCCAGTCGGTTCCTTCGGCATAGGAGCCAGAGAAGCAGAGCGAATAGCCGCACACAAACCAAAGCAGTGTGCTCCAACCGAGCGACACAAAACTCTGAATCATGATTCCAAGAATGTTTCTTTTCGAAGCCAGGCCGCCATAAAAATAGGCCAAGGCAGGAGTCATCAGCATGACCAAACTGGCAGCGATGACCATAAACGCGGTATCAGTTGTACTAATCATAATATTGTTTGTTTAATTTTCTAGAGTGGGGGTGAATTTGTAGCACCTTCCTTTGAGAAAAAAATAGTGCTTGATTTGTTAGAAGTCAATATGGGTGCCGCAGACAAGGAACATCTTGTCGGCAGCGGGGTTGGCCATCACTTGAGCATATACCGGTAGGGAGAACGTGGTCGACAGGTTTATTGTCCGGGTGGCCGTCACGCTGATATTCACCACATCGAATCCATCGTTGCCATAGAAGCTATAGCCATCTTTCCCATTTAGTGCGCAGCCTAGGGCGAAAGCAAAGTCGGTGCCAACCTTCTCGCAGTTCCATTCATAGCCCAGCTCGGCATAGGTGGAATAAACCAGATTGCCGTCAGCAGTGTGGGCGTCAGCACCATAGAAATTAGTGAATACCGAGGCCGAGAGGTTGGTTTTGGGCACATTGAATGTCAGGCCGGCCTCCAGCACATGTTCGGTGGTGTTCTGGTTATAGTCGAAATAGTGATGGAATGAGGTGTAGTTGGGGCAAGCGTAGTCGGTTACCTGTACGCGAATCATATCGTCGAGCATGGTGTAGCTGAGTGTCCAGTCCAGCTCTTGATATTCGGAACTGTTCAGGCTAAAGCAACCCCATAGGTCGAGAGCCAGACCTTTCCATCCAATCGTGGCTGCGGGCTGGAGGCAGGGAGCGCTCCCTCCCAATGCTTGGCCGCGCCAAACATATCTGCTTTGCATGTCGGCCGACATGCCGAAATCTACCTGGGCCATGGCTTTGCCACCCATCATCAAAACTACAAAAAGTAGTAAATAAGCAATGCTTTTTTTCATAAATGTAATGTGTGTTTGATTTTCGCTTGCAAAGTTAGCAATAATTTCTAATGTATTGGTAATGATTCTTCAATAACGAGTAATAATACGAATTATTACTGTAATTTTTTGTTTCAACCAATTATTTTTCTTATCTTTGCACTTTAATATTTGTTGCTATGGAAATCCTCATTCGCAAATTTGCCATTGTTCCTTTAATCGTTTTTTTACTCTTGCCAGCCATTTCAACAGCCCAAGGCAAACGTCAGCACGGGGTGGACGAGATGGAAAAAAAAGCCTATGCGCTTTATCAGCAAGGCCATTACCGCGAGGCTTGCGACATATATATCCAAACCACACAAGCCCGAAGTGGCGAACACTCTTCTCGTGTGGTTAGAGGGCTCACGCTATTCCTTTTGGTCGATATCATTGGCGTTCTTTTCTTCCTTTATGTCGAAAAACGCAAAGCATTCACGCTGCTGGTAGAAAAGAACAAGGAGTGTGCCACGCGCCCGGTATTCAGCACTAGTTCTATCCGTTTTGCCGAAGATGGCGTTGTGGATCCTCACGAGAAACACGTTGTCGAACAGCTGCAGCAATTGTTTGAGGAAGGCAAAATATATCTGGATTCCGAACTCAGCATCGATCATCTCTCATCGCAGATGGGAGTTAGCCGCACGGTCCTTTCCAAAGTCATCAACCAGCATGTTGGGTGCACATTCCCTACACTCCTCAACCATTATAGGATCAATGAGGCAATCCGCCTCCTGTCTAACTCCGAAACGCAGAATTACAAGATGGAAGCAATCAGCTCTATGTCTGGATATAACAATCGCCAAGTGTTTCATGCTGCTTTTAAAAAGGAGACAGGACTGACCCCGCTGGAATTCAAAAAAGTGTTGTTCTCTACCAAGTAGCTCCATATTGGAAACTCAGTTTCTTCCAGAGCTACAACTCTGTGCCACTTGCTATAGGGTTTTGTGGCTTTAGATATATTGCATTTATTTTCCAATAAAAAATGTATTATTTAATTAATATTTGTATATTTGCATGAGATTATGGTGAAACGAAGTGTGATTATACTGCTGGCTCTCACCCTCTTGAGCGTGGCTCACGCCCAAGAGTTTCGTTGTGCTGTGTCTGTGAATTATCAAAAACTGATGAATACCACACAGTCTTATGAATCCACCGACAAGGCTGTTTTTGACAATCTTAAGCAGGCGCTGGAAGACTTTATCAACAACCGCCGTTGGACCAATCTGGAGTTTGACCAGCAAGAGAGGCTTGACTGCAACTTCTCTCTTATCCTTACCGAACGAACCTCTGCCACCGATTTCAAGGGGCAGATTTCCATCCAGCTACGTCGTCCTGTGTATAACTCCACCTATACTTCGGGATTGTTCAATTACATAGAGTCCAGTTCTGACTTTGCTTTTGTCTATAACGAAACCCAACCCATGGATTTTGACCCCAATGCTTTTTATAGCAACCTTTCTTCTGCTGTGTCGTATTACCTTTATGTGATGTTGGGCGTTTATTTCGACAGCTATGGCCTCAACGGAGGAGAGCAGTTTTTTGAGATGGCACGCAATATTTGCCAAACAGCCGATGGCACTCGCAGCTATAAAGGGTGGAACCTCAATGAGAGTCAGAAGGCTCGCAGTTGGTTTATGGAGAACCATACCAATTCGGCTTATTCCGAACTGCATAATGTCTATTATATGTATCATCGCATGGGGCTGGATTTGATGACAAAAGATCAAGCCCAGGCCCGCCAGAATATTATCTCGGCCTTGCAGTCGCTCCAGCAGGTGCACAAGATCAAGTCCAATCTGCTTTCGGTCACCCAGTTTGTGGATGTGAAGATATCGGAGATAGCTGGCATTTTTGGCCCTGCTCCCGAAGAGGAGAAGAAGATTGTATATGACATCATCAAAGAAGTGAGCCCAATCAATGTGGCCAAACTCAAGAATTTCACTCAGAAATAACGATTATAAAAACAAAATACACAATATCATGACTCAAATTCCCATTCAGAAAGAAGTAATCGAAAAGGTTGCTCAGCAGAATAAGATAGCCAATCCCGGCAAAGCCTCCATCCGTGAGATGCGCAAGATGATTCAGGACGTGGAGAAAGAAACTGGCGTCCGCTTTGTGAAAATGGAGATGGGTATTCCCGGTCTTCCTGCTCCCGAAATTGGTGTGAATGCCCAGATTGAGGCACTTAAAAATGGTGTTGCCTCTATCTATCCAGAGGTCTATGGCACTGCCGATTTCAAGTATGAGGCAGCCCGCTTTGTGAAGAACTTCCTCGACATTGACGTGACTCCCGAGTGCTGCGTGCCCACCGTAGGCTCCATGCAGGCTGGTTTTGCTAGCTTCCTCACCCTCACTCGCTACGACAAGAAAAAGACCAAGGTTCTTTTTATCGACCCCGGTTTCCCCGTGCAGAAACAGCAGTGCCGTGTGTTGGACATCCCCATGAAGACTTTCGATGTGTATGAATACCGTGGCGACAAGCTGCGCGACAAACTCGAAGAGGAACTCAAGGACGGCGATGTGGCTTGCCTCATCTATTCCTCGCCTAACAACCCCGCCTGGTTCTGCTTCACCGACTATGAACTCCGCATCATCGGCGAGATGGCTAACAAGTATGGCGTTGTGGTGCTCGAAGACGACGCTTACTTCCTGATGGATTTCCGCAAGGACTATAGCGTTCCTGGCCAGGCTCCTTTCCAGCCCACCGTTGCTAAATATACCGACAAGTATGTGCTCATGATCTCTGGCTCCAAGTCTTTCAGCTATGCTGGCGAACGTATTGCTATGATGGTGTGCAGCCCCGCTCTTTTCAATATGGAGTGCCCCGACCTGGGTCGCTACTACAGCCAAACTCAGCTCGGCCGTGCCCTTATCTTCGGCACCCTTTATTGCCTCAGCTCCGGCACTGCCCACAGCGTTCAGTACGCTATGGCAGCCATGCTCAAGGGCGCCAACGATGGCACCTTCAACTTTGTCAAGGACATCAAAGAATATGGTGAGAAAGCCGAAATCATGAAGAAGATGTTCACCGACAATGGCTTCTACATTGTTTATGACAAGGATATGGGCGAAGACATCAGCGATGGTTTCTACTTTACCTTCTGCTATCCCGGCTACACGGGTCTCGACCTCCTCAACGAGCTTATCCGCTATGGCATCAGCGCTATCTCACTCGACATCACTGGCAGCCACAAGCAGGGCATTCGTGCCTGCGTGGCTTTGGTTCTGCGCGAGCAGTTCCCCGATCTCAAAGAACGCTTGGAGAAGTTCCATGCCGATCATCCCGTGAAATAATTTGCTGCTATATAAAGCATTTATTCCCTATGGAGGCAAATGCAGGCATCCCCTGGCATTTGCCTCCTTTCTTATTGCCAATTAATCTGAGCTCAAATTTGAACAGTGCTGAAATAATAGCGGCGGCCGTGAGGCCGCCGCTATTATTATCTTCAATACCTTATCGGTTGGAATTAGTTTCTTTCGAAGTGCACATTGCTTGGGACATCCCCATTGGATCTTAAAACGGTCTCAGTTTGTTCGTTGCAATAGATGGTGCAACTGGTTCTGATGCATCCTAAATTCAAGCATGCCATTTCACACTGGTTGGTGAATGAGAGGTCTGAGCTAATTATGACCTGCTCCATGTTTACGCAGTCTGCAAAGATACCACAAGTATTGGAGCATTCGCCAGAAAATGCAGATAAGTCGAGCTCGGTGAGTTGGATGCAGCCCCTGAACATATAACTCATGTCTGATACACTGGAGGCATTAAGAAAAGAAAGATTGAGTTGGGTGATAGCCCTGCAAAAAAGGAACATACTCATCATGTTCGTTACGTTTTGGACGTTGAAAGAAGAAAGATCAAGATGGGTGAGTTTCTCACACCCGCTGAACATTTCACTCATGTTGGTTACTTGGGCAGTGTTGAACGATGAAAGGTCAAGGCTGTCAAGCTGTTTGCAATTACTGAACATTTCGCTCATGTCCTTTACTTTGCGAGTATTAAATGAGGAAAGATCGATGTGGGTGAGTTTCTCACACCTGCTGAACATTTTGCTCATATCCGTTACTTTGGCAGTGTTGAATGATGAAAGGTCAAGGTTGATGGTGTTGATGCACCATCCGAACATGCCAGACATGTTTGTTACGTTGCCAGTATTAAATGATGAAAGATTAATGTCATTGAGCTTATAGCAACCATAGAACATATATGACATGTTCGTCACTTTGTGAGTATTAAATGAGGAAAGATCAAGATGTGTGAGTTCATCACACCTTTTGAACATAGATTCCATTTCCGTTACGTTGGCAGTGTTGAATGATGAAAGGTTGGGGTTGTCGAGTTTGGAGCAACAACTGAACATCGCAACCATGTTGGTAACGTTGGCAGTGTTGAATGATGAGAGGTCGAGATCTATGATTTCATCACAATTAAGAAACATACTATTCATGCTCGTTGTCTTGTCGGTGCAGAATCCATCGCCAAAGTCGATGTGGGTAAGGGAAGAGCAAAAATCGAAGAGTCTTTCGCTGTTGACCGGTGTCTCGATGGTGGCAGCTGGCGTGTGCACGTGGCAGATAGTGCCTTCCATCACTTTGTATATGGGAGCCCATGTTTTGGGGTCTTTAATATTCTCGCCTTCTGTCACGTTGGAATTATAGTGGAAGATGATTTGCGTGGCGCGTTCATGGCTGAAAGCTTTTTCCTTCAGCCTTGCGGGAGCATAGAAAACCCAGTTCCCTTCAAGGTCGATGGGGGTAAGTTCGTTACGGTTGACTGTGACGGCGTTGAGAGTCTTGGTGCAATGTCTGCCGGCGGAGTTCTTGAACCGGAACTTTACATTTGTGTATTCGCCAGCGGGCAGATAAATATAGAAGTCTTTGCCTGCTGTGATGTCCTGCTCAGAATCAAAGGTGAGGGTGGTCTTGTTAGTGCCTTTATCGTTGGTAGGGGTGAGCACGGGGGCTCCATTGGAGTAGGAAATAGTATATTGTCCGTTGATTTTTTGGTCGGTCATCACAGCTATCTCGGTGATGCTGGCTTTGGTTTGGGCATGGATGCGCAGGAGTCCGCAGATGTTTTGGAACTTCACGTTGGGCATTTCCTTGGCGAAATCAATAGTGCTGAAATCGGTTACCATAGGTGTTCCGGCAAAGCTGCCGTCGGTGCTGTGCTGCTCGGTGGGCAGCACCACCTGGTTGCCTGCTTGCCCCATTGCTATGCTGGCCGGATAGACGGCGTAAGATGGATTGCAGCCCTTGCTTGCGCCTGATACAAGGCTGAAATCAGCCCATGAAGCATCGGCTGCATCGGGTGTGGCAGCGTAGATGACTCCCTCTGTGCCGCTTTCAAATCCCAACCGGATTTTGTCGTTGTGTTTCCACTCTGTGACAAGCTGATTGTTCGGCAATGTGTTGGCTATCTTCTCGGCATTGGCGCGGAAGCGTTGAGGGTAAATCGATTCTTCTTTTTTGCAAGAACTGAAAATGGAAGCCATAAGGATGATGGCAGAAAGGATGAAGATGGCTTTTTTCATAATATGTGAATTGGGTTGGTTAATTGAATTGATATAAAGATAATTGAGCATGCTGTTGAAGATTACGTTTGTGGTGGGAGCAGGCGTATGCCCATGGGAAAGTGGTTCTATCAAGCATTTCTGCAGCTACGCTTGAGATTCTGCAGGGAGTGACTGTCAGTATGTTATGAGTATTCATTGCGATGCTTCTGTTGTTATATGACAATGCAAATATATCAATTATTTTTGAATTGGCATAAATTATCTATCATGATTGGTTGTGGTTTATAATATGGTATTATTATATAATATGGTTGGCTATATAATGGGCGGATGCGAGGGGTCGCTTTGGATGTTTTTTAGCGTAAGCAACGACCCGGCTCAGTCCTAAGTAACGACCAAGCCGTGTCTTAAGTAAGGATCATACTCGGTCTTAACTTAAGGCGTGTGCGGGTCTTAAGTTAAGCCCTTGGCAGTTTTTAAGTGTGGTACATAATTTAGGCTCGATTTCTCTCTGGTTTATCTTAGCATCCTTCAGAGCTGTGTCTAGCAATGTGCGGTATGGCAATGACTATGGCCTAAAAAAAGCATGAGCACTAGTGGGGTGCTCATGCTTGTGATTGGGATATGTGGGATAATAAATCTTGTGCGAGTTATTGCTTGACAAATTTTGTGGCTTGTCCTTGGCAGCGGAGGTAATAAACACCTGCGGGCAATGTGCTCACATCAGCTCTATTGCCATTGAGCTGCATCACGGCACGGCCGCTGATGTCGTATATCATAGCATCGTTGACGTCCAATCCTTCAATAGCGATGGTGGTGATGGCAGGGTTGGGGTGGATGCTGACAGAGGTTTGCTCCACATTGTTGATACCCACAGGGTAGTTGGTCTCGTAGCAACCGAGGTCCACTACGCCATTGCGGCTGCGGAGGTTGCGGTCGAGGTCGCCATCGGTGGTGCAGAGTCGTTCGCCACGGTCGATGCAAACAGAGTTAGGCGCCAGATGCCAGTCGTTGTCTTCGCTCCAGCCAGCCAATCCGCGGGTGCCGGGGTTGACAAAGCGCACCATATCGTTGTTGCTGCTAAGTCTCACCCATGTGGTGTCGGCAAAGTCGGTGTCGCTTTCGATGGCGCAGTTGCGTATGGAGGTGTCGTTGAGGTTGGCGAGGTTTATTAGGTTTGTATCGTTGTTCCACACGATATTGTTTACGAATGATGAACGGCCATTGTTGAACACAACACCGCATCCGGAGTTGCTCACAATATCGGTGTTAACCACTCGGGCCGAGGATCCCTCCATGTTCACCACCACTTGGGCATCGTTGTTGCTGATGAGTGATTGACGGATAGCAGCATCGGAGTTGTTGATGATGGTGGGGGCTGCGTTGTTTTGGATAGTGGAGGCACGGAATAAGCAGTCGCTAATGGTCATGATGCGTCCGCTGTCGCTTTGGCAATTCTTGATGGTAAGGTGGTTGGCCACAACGTCGTTTCGCAGGTTCAGGCAGTCGCCCGTGTTGGTATATCCATTGGTGAAGGTGATGTCGGTGATTTTCAGGGCACGGCTGCTGCTGGTTCGGGCGTTGGCATAGAGCAGAGCGCGGCTGTTTTGTCCGTCAATGATGGTGGGATGCAGGTCGGGGTTGCGGTCGTTGAGGGTGGTTTCGGTTCCTGCAAATCCGCCAGTGATGACTGCGGGTGCGGTGAATCTGTAGGCATATTCATCGGTGGTGTTGCCATAATAGGTGCCCTCCTTCATCCAAATGTCGCGCTGGGTAATGGAGTTGATGGCAACTGCTGCTGCCAGGTTGCTGTTGGCCTCATCCCATGAGGTGCCGTTGCCGTTGCCGTCGGGCGAGACGTAGAAACGTGTTGCATGTCCGTCCCAACCAGAGGGGTGGATGTTGATGACCATCTCGTGGGTGTTGACAAATCCTTGCATAGTGGTGAGGGTATAGAATCCATCGCCGTAGCCGCCCCAGCCCCAGTTGAAGTGGTATTGTTCACGGTTGTTGTAGCCATCCAGCACAAAAGCGTGTCCGCCACCATCGCCAAAACCAGAGTATTCGATAGGTCGTTGGTGGTCAATCTCGTTGCGTATCATGGCTGTCCAACGTGCGTCGTCGTTGACGTTGTTGCGCACATAGTGTTCGGCATCGGTATATCCAAAGTGCATGAGTGCTTCAGGTACTCTGCTGGTGTGGGCACCGCTGCCCGATGTGTGGTTGGGGTTCTCATATTCCATGTTCACCGCCACTCCGCAATGGTAGCAGAGGCGCGACACCATGTCGATTACATCGTTCCCCGACCAATAGTTCACGTGGTCGGGCATCAATGAGTAGTCGTATTCCGAAGTGTCAAAATCTACACCTAGTAGGCCGTAGTAGTTGTGGCTGTAGCTCTTGCGGCCAAATCCTTTGGTGGGGTAGCCGTAGTATCGAATGATTTGGGCCATGGCTGTGGCCACGCATCCCACCACCACGTGCTGACCTTGGTAGATAGGGCAATATTTATTGTATCCATACCCTTGCTCCCAGGTGCTGCTCACCAAATAGTCATTGGATTTGGGCGCTTCGGGGATGACGTCAACAGGGGCAGTCTCTTCTGCCCATTGTTTTAAAGCACTCTCGTTGGCGGGGCTGTCGTTGAGTATTCCTTGTGCAATTTCGTTAGAGTATTGGTCCAGCCAGCCAAGCATGTTGGTGGGCATCAGTTTCTCCACAAAACTGCCGTTCATAGAATAACCCAAGATGGGGGTGCAACGATCGTCGGCACTCACAATCACAAATCCTTGGTCTTTGTGGTTGAACACATAGAAGGTGGTGATTGTGTGCTGCTGGTCAGTATATTGCTTGGTCATGGCCAAAGACAAGGTGTCGTCAGCTTTGATCATGCCTTGGCGTTGCAAATGATGAGTGCCAGCCATTCGCGCGGTTTGCACATCGATGGTGGCTGCCATTGTCGAGAAGCATAGTGCCACAAGCATCGAGAGGAAGGTTATTTTTTTCATTTGGACGATGTAATATGTGTTATGAGATTTTGTATCCTAAATGTTAAGAATATTGCGTACGTGGTCAAAAACGATGTCGGCGCGGATGTCAAAAGCCTCTCTCGAAGCATACCCTACATGGGGCAGGCACACGCAGTTGGGGGCTTGCAGCAGCGGATGATCCAAGGCCAGGGGAGGCTCTGTTTCGTAAACGTCGAATCCGGCGCCAAGGATGGTGTGGTTCTTGAGTGCATCGGCCACGGCAGGTATGTCGCACACGTTGCCACGTGCGGTGTTGATTAGCAAAGCAGTGCTTTTCATTAGTTTGAGTTGCTCGGCTCCTATCAGGTGGTGGGTGTCGCTGGTGAGGGGCACATGCAGCGTTACGATGTCGCTCTGCTTCAGCAATTCTTCCAACGAAACATATTTGGCACCAAGTTTTTTCACCTCTTCATGCTCGCTGCGGTTATAGGCCAAGATATTGCATCCAAATGCGTTGAGCAGTCGGATGGTGGCAGTGCCAATAGCACCAGTGCCAACCACGCCAATGGTCTTGCCTTTGAGCTCTCTGCCCAAATACATGCCGCGTCCTTCGCCACGGCGAATGGCTCCGTCGAAGTGAGTCACCTGGCGAAGCAGGTCCAGCATCAGCCCTACTGCCAGTTCGCTCACGGCAGTGGTGGAGTATCCAGCTGCGTTTTGCACACCAATGTTGTGCTCCTTGCAGTAGGCCAAGTCAATGTGGTCGAGACCGGTGAAGGCAACGCTAAGGTATTTAAGGCTGGTGCATTGCTGCAGTACTTCGGCGGGTAATTTGATATTGGAAATGACTGCCACATCGGCCTCCTTCATACGGGTTGCCAAGGTGTCGGCATCCTCTTTGCGATCCATATAATATTCAAAGTCATGCCCTTTGGTTGCGAACATGTTTTTCAATTCTTCAAAATGTTCCTGGCTGATGCCCAGGGGTTCTACACAAACGATTTTCATGTTGTATGATGTTGATTTGTTGATTCGATGATTTGTCTTTTATCGTTTTAGGAGGAGATTGGTTGCAAGCCGTCTCTATTGTTTGCTATCTGCACTCATTTTTTCTTCTTCACGCTGAATCCAAATCCACCCAGCTTCTGCCCCAAGCCATAGTATTTGCCGTGGGAGTAGGCTAGGGGATGGGCATGGTTGAGCTGGAATGCACCTGTTGACTTGTCAATCAGTTTCTCCTCGGCATTCACAGCCACTACATTGGCCAAGAACATGTCGTGACTGCCCAACTCTCTAATGTCCACCACCTGACATTCGATATTGAGGGGACTTTCGGCAATCAAGGGAGCTTTCACTATCTGTCCCTTCTCGGGGGTGAGGTGCATCTCTTTGAACTTGTCAAAGTCCTTGCCGCTGCGCACCCCGCACCAGTCGGTGGCACGTGCCAACTCCTCAGTTGTCAGGTTGATGACAAATTCTCCAGTGCGTTTGATGATGTCGTAAGAGTGGCGTTGCTTGCGCACAGATATATAGCACATGGGCGGGTCACTGCATACAGTGCCCGTCCATGCTATAGTCAAAATGTTGTAATTCTCTGGTTTGTCTCCGCAGCTCACCATGACAGCGGGTAGCGGATAGATAAGTGTTCCCGGTTTGAAAGGGACTTTCATAGACGTTATTCTTTAAATTTCTTTTCTAGTTCATCAATCCAGTAGCGGAATTGCTTGTCGGTTTCGGCCAAGTTAGCCACGGTCTTGCATGCATGCAGCACCGTTGCGTGATCCTTGTTTCCACATTGGTAGCCGATGATGGCGAGCGAAGATTTGGTCATCTTCTTGGCAAAATACATGGTCAGCTGGCGTGCTTGCACGATTTCGCGTTTGCGGGTGCGCGACTGGATGCTGTCGATGGGGATGTTGAAATAGTCGCATACCACTTTCTGGATATAGTCGATGGTCACCTCGCGGTTGGTGCTCTTGACAAATTTGTCCACCATCTGGCGTGCCAAATCGATGGTGATTTCTTTGTGGTTGAGCGAAGATTGAGCCATCAGCGACACAAGGGCACCCTCCATCTCGCGTACATTGGTGTTGATATTGTAGGCAATATATTCTATCACCTCATTGGGCATCTCCACACCGTCGTTGGCCAGCTTCTGTCGGAGGATGTTCATGCGGGTCTCCACATCAGGGGGTAGCAGCTCTGCGGCCAAGCCCCATTTCAGTCGTGAGGTGAGTCGGGTTTCGAGGCCTTGCAACTCGCTGGGTGACTTATCGCTGGTGATAATAATCTGTTTGCCTGCCTGATGCAGGGTATTGAAGATATGGAAGAATGCCTCTTGGGTGCGGACAGCCTTGTTGGCCCAGAATTGGATGTCGTCAACAATCAGCACATCAATCATCTCATAGAAATGAACGAAATCGGAGGTGGTGTTGTTTCTGCCAGCATCCATGTATTGCTGCATGAATTGCTCCGAAGTCACATAGAGCACAGTCTTTTCGGGGTGGATTTCCTTCGTCTTGAGTCCGATAGCATTGGCCAAGTGGGTTTTGCCCAATCCCACTCCACCATGTAGCATCAGGGGATTGAAGGCGGTCTTTCCGGGATTCTCGGCCACGGCATAGCCTGCGGCACGTGCCAGACGGTTGCATTCGCCCTCTACATAATTATGTAATGTATAAGAAGAACTCAGGTTGGAAGGGATGCGCACCTTCTGAATGCCGGGGATCACGAAAGGATTGGGGAATTCATTCCCGCTCTGAGATTGTCCGGGAACGGAAGTGGGGCGGTTGATGATGTTCTGTTTGCCTGTTGAAGGTATGCTGGTAGTGATAGGATAGTTGGAGATGCTTGTGTCCATCACGATGCTGTATTGCAAGCAAGCGTTAGGGCCAAGGGTGAGTCGGATGGCGTTTTTGAGCAGTTCGGCAAAGTTCTGCTCCAGCCATTCATAGAAGAATTGGCTGGGCACCTGAATGGTCAGTTTCGATCCCTCCAAGTTCACGGGTACAATAGGCTCAAACCAGGTGTTGAATGCTTTCTCATTCTCCTTGCCTGCCAGATTGTCTTTGATGAAGCTCAAACACTCATCCCATACACGCTGATAATCTTTCTCCATATTCGATATTAGCACTTATTTTCTGTGTTTCTGTTAATTGCGCAGAATTGCCTTCCGCATTTCTACACTGCAAAAGTGCAACATTTTTATCAACCATGCTTGTGAAAAATAAATTTGCATATATCAAGAAAATTTTATAAAGACTCTATCTTTCGTCATATTAAATTCATCCTTATTATTTGACAAAAATCTGATAAATAACCCTTTCCCCTACCAATGGCATAAACCCCTCCTCGTAATATACACTTTTTCTTCAGAAATTCATTATTTTTTTCAGTTTTTTTCTCTTTTGTGTCTTTTGCTGTTGGTATTTTTATTAACTGATTGAGTTTGAAACCTGTGAATCTTGATAACTTTGTAAAGTGTTGATTATGATGTATGTAATGTTAATCTGTTGATTATCAAAACTGCCTGTGCTGCTCCCGATTTTATAATTTCTTTATTTCCAAATTGATGGTATTTGTTCACAGTTTTATGTTCAAAAGTATATTTGCCGTTTACCAACATTTTGCTGTTGAAAAAGCAGTTTCTGGGTGTTGAAAAATCTGTACTTTTACCGTCTCATTTCAGCCTTGGGTGGTTAACTCCCATGTAGTGTTGATGTTTGCTATTTTGGCAATATTTGGGGCGATATTAGAAAATATGAGGTTTTTGTTGCGCGGCGGCTTCTGCTGGGGGGCTTAGATTGGCTCAGGTCAGCGTGCGCCAGCGGGGATAATATCAACATGGGATTGTTGGAATCCGACACATGTTGATAAATATTTTTATAAAAGTATTGTTATTTTTAAAAAAATGAGTAACTTTGCACCTAATAATAATTAGTATAAATAAATTAATTTATTCATAAATATTTTAAACTCAAAACAAAATGGCTAAAGCTTATAATTTCAATGCAGGTCCTTGCCCCCTGCCCAAAGAGGCTGTTGAATCCACTATCAACGCCATCCGCAACTTTGATAACACTGGCATCGGTTTGATGGAAATCTCTCACCGTACTCCTGGTTGGGAGCGCATCATGGAAGAAACCCGTCAGCTCTGGCGCGACCTTCTCAACATCCCCGAAGGCTACGAAGTGCTTTTCCTCGGTGGTGGTGCTAGCACCCTCTTCCTCGATATCCCCGCAAACTTCCTCAACAAGAAGGCTGCTTATCTCCAGACCGGTGTTTGGGCTAAGAAAGCTGGTAAAGAGGCTAAACTTTTCGGACCTGTTGACATCGTCGCTTCTTCCGAAGACAAGACCTACAGCTACATCCCCAAGGGTTATACCATCCCTACCGATGCTGACTATTTCCACATCACCACTAACAACACCATCTATGGTACTGAGATCAAGTACGACATGGACTGCCCCATCAAGCTCATCGCTGATATGTCCTCTGATATCATGAGCCGTCCCGTTGACGTTAAGAAGTATGCTTGCATCTATGGTGGTGCTCAGAAGAACGTTGGCCCTGCTGGTGTTACCTTCGTTATCGTTAAGAAAGAACTCCTCGGCCAGATCACCGACCGTCAGTACATGAACCCCCTGCCCACCATGGTTGACTTCCGCACCCACGCTGCTGAAGAGAAGAAGAACATCTCCATGTTCAACACTCCTCCCGTGCTCCCCATCTTCGTCATGCACGAGACCCTCAAGTGGGTTAAGGACACCATCGGCGGCCTTGAGAACATGAACAAGATCAACACCGAGAAGTCCAACCTCCTCTACGAAGAAATCGACCGCAACAGCATGTTCCGCGGCACCGCTGTGAAGGAAGACCGTTCCATCATGAACCACTGCTTCGTCATGGCCGAAGGTCGTGAGAACCTCCAGGATGCTTTCATGGCATTCGC
>JAKSMP010000049.1 GCA_024400505.1 Bacteroidales bacterium
CAACCAAGCGTCCTCTGTCTCACGTCAAAAGGTGGAAAATGACAATTTTCCACCTAAATGTAAACAATAGTATCTAAATAAGAAAAAGTTAGTATCTTTGCATATTGAATTTAGGTGTGAAGTGGTTAAACTAGGCTCTCCGCCGAACACCTACAAACAAATAATTGAATTTTTAGAGCCTACCTATAGGGAAATGAAACGATCTGTTTTGATATTTATTTTGATTTGTTGGGCTGTGTCTGGCATACATGCCCAATCCAACGAAGATTTGTCTTTTGCAATAGAGGAGTTTGTGACACATATTAGCGATAGCGGAAAAATCAGCAGAAAGGTTTATTTTTGTATCGCTTACCATCCTTATGACTTACAGCAGACTCTTCCATTTAGAGTCAATCGGCTCAGATGCAAATATTTCTTTATTGAAGACTTGGAGAAAGTCAAAAAGCATACAGACCAATTTTTCACAATAGAGTCACCTATTCGTCATGGTGACACAGTGGATTTTCTTTTTACAAATGTGAGTATAATTAGGAGGAATGGAGAGTGTTTTGTTGAAGCAGAATGTCGAGGTTTATTGCCAATCGTTCCTGATGTTAGAGTCATCAATGGTCCAGACGGGAGAAAAACTATCCAATCCCGTATTATACAAGTAAACAAAAAAGGTATTTTTCGCAAAAACGAACTATAATATAGAAATCTCCAAGATAATCACCTAAAAAACATTGTTGTTTTATATTGACATAGAATCATCAATAAGCCACATGACAAGTACCACAAACGATTTCCCATCTCCTTTCCTGTCCTTCAACCAGATGCAAAATCGTGTCGAAAACACCATTTTTTTCGGCTAAATTCCACCGGCAAAGAACGCGCCGAGGAAACCGGCTACGGCTACTTCGGCGCCAGATACTTGGACCACGAGCTGATGACGATGTGGCTCAGCGTCGATCCGATGGCGGACAAGTATCCGAGTATTTCTCCGTATGCCTATTGCACATGGAATCCGTCCCTGGGGATGTTCTGACCGCTATGCGTCGTGTCGGATTTGCAATCCAATACTATTTACTATAAGGATTTGCAATCCGCACTATTCGGAAAGGGGCGAGAAGGTCCAGTGAACCTTCGAGTATAGGACCGGGGTATGTTTCGATAAAATCATTCCTTATAGAAAAGCAAGGACTCTTTTCACTTCTGCTGACTCCGTCAGCCGTAGCATACCCCCCGCCTACGGCGTACCCCTCAAAGAGGGGACGGCTGCCGCATCCACTATATACGGGTGACTTCTAAAAATTGGATAATCTGAGTTTCGCAAGCGGGGACAAAGCCAAAATATGCGCTAGATTAATTCCGCCAACGGATTTTATCACATATTTTTACACAAAAGCAAAAACAAATGAAAAAGAAACCCATTTTTAGATGTCACACAATGAAAAAATGTGTATATTTGCAAAATCAAAGGCATGGGTCGATTGCATGGCAGCAAGCTGAATATGAGATGTGTATGCCTAAATTATATATAGAAGTGAAGTGTTGAAAAACAAGAAATATACCCCAGTATTGGCATTTTTGCTAACGTTGTTGTACGTTGGCTATTATGTGGGTGGACATTTTTTCTGGCATCAACACAAAATTCAAAACCGAATGGTGGTTCACTCCCACCCTTTTGCTTCGCACCAACACAACCACAACACCGCACAGTTTGACACCCTCGACCAGCTGAGCAACGACACTTGCACTCCCGCAAGCGGCACGACTTTATGTCAATGCTATGGCGACGCTATGGTGATGCTCAGCATGCCTATCAGCCACAACGTGGTGAGGCAGAGTTGCGGATGTGCTTTGATGCGGGCACCACCTAGGGTATAAAATCCCACCCTATCTTATCACACAAGAATAATAATTCTTTAAGAGAACGTCACCAAACTAGCGCCACTATCCCCAAGGCAGCTGGCAAGAATCTGGTGCTTTATTAACGTAAATTAGACCATATTGGTCTGACTCTCATTATACTGTATGCAAAAATTTTTATTTACATTCTTAAGCCTTTGCCTGCTGGCTTCGTGTGCAGGCAAAATGGAGCAGGAGGCTCAGCAAAATGTATTGGCAGAAACGAAAGGCGACACGATAACGATACCAGAAGGATCGATTGTGGCAGGCAAGATTGCCGAACAACAGGTGGTTGATACACTCTACAACCGCACGATTACCACCACAGGCGTGGTGAGCGCGATTCCCTCGGCCTATGCCAAAGTGGCAGCCCCCTTTGGGGGGAGGGTGGTACGCTCGCTGGTGAACATAGGTCAAGCTGTGAAGGTGGGCACTCCACTGTTTGAAATCTCTTCATCGGACTACGACGAGGTGATAAAAAACTATCTGCAAGCCAAATCGGAGCTGGCATTGGCCAAGAAATCACTGGAAAGAGTGAAAGACTTGCACGCCAACAAGGTGAGCTCGGACAAAGAGCTGGATGAGGCACAGCTATCCTACGACCAAACCCTCGAAGAATTCAACCACGCCAAGGCTGTGGCACACGAATACCAGGCCAACCTATCAAAGGTGGAACTGGGACAGCCTATGGTGGTGCGATCACCAATCAATGGCAAGGTGATAGCCAACGACTTGGTGGTGGGCGAATACCTGAAGGAGGATGCTGAAGCCAAGGTGGTGGTGGCCAACTTGAGCAAGGTGTGGGTGAAAGTGAACATCACCGAGAAGGATGCGCCCATGATTGACAAGATAAAGGAGGTGGGTGTGAGACTAGTGGCATCGCCAGACAGCCTAATACAAGGCAAGATTGCTTATGTGGGAGGCTTGCTGGATGCTGAGACTCGCACCGTGCAAACCCTTGTGGAATGTGCCAACGGCAACGGCAAGATGCTGCCCAACATGTATGCCACTGTGGAGCTGAAGAATGCCAGCACACGATGTGTGATGATACCTGAGCGGGCTGTGCTGCAAGGTGATGGATACAGATATGTGATAAGAAAAATAGGCGGCGGCAAGTATGTGCGCACCCCTGTTGAGGTGGAATCGGCTGAAGGAAAGCAGTATGTGGTTACGGAGGGGCTTGCAGCAGGCGAAACCATTGTGACAGAAGGAGGCTATTTGTTATAGGCGTTCTAGCTAAATAATATTTGTTTAGATGATGAAGAAAATAGTAGAATTCGCATTGAGCCACAGAATATTGATGGCTTCAATCTTTGGAGTGCTGGCGTTGGCAGGCGTGCTGGCATGGCGTTCGCTGTCGATAGATGCCTATCCCGATATATCGGATACCACTGTTCAAATTGTCACCCAGGTGCCAGGCCTTGCTGCCGAAGAGATTGAACAACAGATAACGGTGCCTGTGGAGCGTGCCGTGAACGGCATACCAGGCCTGATAACCATGCGCAGCAAGAACACGTTTGGACTTTCGACGGTGGTGCTGGTGTTTGACGATAAGGTGGACGACTACTGGGCTCGGCAACGGGTAAACGAGCGTATGGTGGGGCTGGAACTACCTTATGATGCGGTGCCGGAGCTGAACCCATTGACCGCCCCAACGGGCGAAATATTCCGCTACATTGTGGAAAGCACCGACGGGAAACACGATCTGCGCGCACTCACAGACATACACAAATGGACCATCATTCCTTATCTGCGGCAGATATCGGGGGTGGCAGATGTGAGCAATTTTGGCGGCATCACCACCCAATTCCAGATTGAATTATCGCCTGATAAGCTGATGGAATATGGTGTGAGCCTGGCCGATATTGCCGAACGTATAGAGCAGAACAACGGCAACGCCGGAGGCAGTATGCTGACTGTGGGAGACTTGAGTTATGTGGTGAGAGGTATAGGCATGATTGACGACCTGGAAGGGCTGGGGGACATAGTGATTAAGACCCACAATGGTGCTCCGGTGTATCTGAAGAGTTTGGGCGAAATACGATATGGAAACCTAGAGCGCAAAGGTGTGCTGGGTTTTGCTGATGACCAATACCAGAGTGATGATGCAGTGGAGGGAATCGTGCAGATGCTGCGCGGAGAAAATCCATCGGAAGTGCTGGACCGAGTGCACCAAGCTGTGGACGAACTGAACAACGGTATGCTGCCCCAAGGGGTAAGAATCCACCCATTCCTTGATCGCACGCACTTGGTCAACCAAACACTCAATACTGTTTTGCACACACTTTTGCTGGGCATGATACTGGTGATAGTGGTGTTGTTTATCTATCTGCGAGATTGGCGGGGATCGCTGGTGGTGGCCATCACCATTCCGCTGGCGCTGCTGATAGCTTTCCTACTGATGAAACTGACCAATGTGCCAGCCAATCTCCTATCGTTGGGGGCAATCGATTTTGGCATATTGGTGGATGGAGCCATAGTGATGATGGAAACGATACTGAAAGAACGAGAGAACTGCGACGGAAAGCCCCTATACGAAAGCCAGGTGAAACGCCGCACTTTCCAAGTGGCACGATCAATATTCTTTTCCACCATCATCATCATCACGGCCTACCTGCCCCTATTCGCATTTGAGCATGTGGAGCGGAAATTATTCACCCCTATGGCCTACACGGTGGGCTATGCCTTATTTGGCGCGCTGCTAGTATCTATGCTGCTCACACCCGGGCTCTCGTATATCACCTATAGAAAAGCACGCCCCATACGCCACAACACTTGGCTGGAGAAGCTGACCGTAAAATATACATCGTGGATTGAAAGCATGGTGGAGAAACCTCGACCCGTGATAGTGGCACTATTGGCCACCCTCATAGGATCGGCAGTGCTGAGCATCACTGTAGGCAAAGATTTCCTGCCAACACTGGATGAAGGCGCAATATGGGTTCAGGTGCAGCTACCTTCGGGCATATCGATTGACAAAGCCAAAGAGATGTCGGACGAACTACGCAAAACATTGGCAAAATATGATGAAACATCGTATGTGATGACCCAAATGGGACGCGACGACGAGGGCGCTGAATGTTTCTCGCTTTCACACATAGAAGTGGGGGTGGGACTGAAACCATACAAAGAATGGAAAAGTGGGCGCTCCAAAGCCGAATTGGTGGAAGCCATGTCGGCCGATATAGAGCAGATGCCAGGCTATTCGGTGGGATTCTCACAGCCCATCATTGATATGGTGATGGACCAAATAGCAGGAACCCACAGCGACCTGGCTCTGAAGGTTTATACCGACGATATTGACGAAGGGAGCCGTTTGGCCGACCAAATTGCGCAACTGCTGGCCACAATACCCGGAGCGAGCGATGTGGCTGTGGATCAAGAGCCCCCCACCCCACAACTGCAGATAATGGTGGACAGAAGACGCATTGCCCAATATGGGTTGAATGTGTCGGATGTTACTGAGCTGATAGAAGTGGCCATTGGAGGGAAAGCCATATCGGAAATATACTCGGGCAGCAAGGTGTATGATGTGACATGCCGTTTTGGGGAAGAATATCGAAACTCGCCCGAAAAAATAGCACGACTCACCCTCACCTCGGCTGATGGTACGAAAATCCCGCTGTCGGAAGTGGCTGAAATACGCACCGATTTGGGCTCAAGCACCATCATGCGTGAGATGAACAGGCGTTATACATTGGTGCGCGTGAATCTACGAGGAACTGAACTCTCAACTTTCGTGGATCAAGCCGAGAAAGTGATGCGTGAAAAACTAGAATATGATCACGACAAAGTAAACCTGCACTGGGCAGGACAGTTTGAGAATAGAAATCGAGCATTCTCACGACTGGGAATCATCCTCCCACTTGTTATTGCCATCATGTTTGTATTGCTCATCTTGGCATTTGGCAAGGTTAGACAAGCTTTGCTGCTACTGAGTGTGATACCTTTGGCCATTTTTGGCGGTATGCTGGCTCTGAATATACGAGGAATGACGTTCAATGTTTCTTCGGCTGTGGGCTTTATCGCCTTGGTGGGCGTGGCTATCCAAAACGGTGTGATTATGATATCGCACATCAACGATCTGCGACAAGAAAGTGTGGCTTTGAGGCAAGCTGTGGTGACGGGTGCTGCTCACCGTATGCGCCCCATACTACTTACCGCCACAGTGGCCGTGATTGGACTATTTCCGGCATCAATTTCCACAGGCATTGGTAGCGATGTTCAGCGGCCTTTGGCCACGGTGATTGTGTATGGCTTGATTTTTGCCACTATTGTCACGCTGTTTATACTACCCACCCTCTATTATTTGGTAGAGCGCCGCTTTGACAAACGACCTACTGGTATTGAATCCGTTAAATAATATTTAAGAATATCTATTATGAAAAAAATCATACTTGTGGTTTGGGCCACAATGATCTCATGGGCAGGTTTTTCACAAACATGGACATATAATAACTTTATGCAAGCTGTGCTGCATGGAAACAAAGCGTATGAAGCCGAGCAACTGAATGTGAAAGTGGCCAAAGCCGATGCTAATGCAGCACGCATATTCCAAGACCCAGAGATAGCTGTGGGATACGACAACAACAGCGACTGGGATATAATGATGGGTCAGGCATGGAACATTGAATTAAGCAAATCGTTTTCGATGGGCAAAGTATCGGCTCGCAGCAAAGTTGCAGACCACCAGTGCAATTCCAGTCAAGCCATGCTGGACGATTATTTGCACAATTTGCGCATCGACGCCACAATTGCATATTTGGACGCATTATTGGCAAGAGACTTGACTGAAATCGGATATCAAGCCTACGAAAATATGCGAGCCTTGTATAAATCAGACTCGCTGAGGCTGGCCAAGGGTGACATATCGGCACTGGACGCCATGCAAACTCATCTGGAAATGACGATGTCAAAGCAAACTTACCAAACCCTGAATACCGAATACCAAAACACGCTGCTAACATTGGACGAATATAGCGGAGATCCAACAAGAGCCACTCAAGATTTAACAGGGAAACTCAAAGCCATATCAAAGGTTATAAATGTTGAAGATTTGATACTCAACGCAGTGGAACACCGTCAAGATGTACATGCTGCACAAATGGAGTCAATTACATTGGAAAGCATGGTGGAGCTAACTCGAATGGAACGAGTGCCCGATGTGGCCATTACGGCATCGGTGAGCAGCAATTCGAGGGTGAGAAACGAGGAAGCGCCTGCGCCACAGTTTATCGGATACTCGATAGGGCTGAGCATGCCATTGCCTTTTTCAACCTTGAATCGTGGAGAAGTTCGTTCGGCACAACTGCAGTCGCAACAAGCTCAACTGCATGTGGAAGCGCTGCAAGATAGGGTACGCAAAGAAGTACTACAGGCTTATAGAATCTATGAGTCTGCCCGGATGCAGGTATTGGATTTCTCGCAGGTGTTACTTGATCAATCTCAGCAGGTGCTGGATGGAAAAACGTATGCCTACCATAGAGGTGAGGTTTCGCTGCTAGACCTGCTCTCGGCCCAACACTCCCATTTTGAGGTAAGGGAAGCATACGCCACCGCGCTGCACCGATGCATGACCGCTTATGTGGAGCTGATGCGCGCTTGTGGGTATTGGGAAGAATTGGAATTATAGAATTGCTGCTATCAGAAAAATAATCCGCACCCATAATTGGGTGCGGATAAACATTTATTAACCCTAAAATCAGATAATTATCTTTATGGCAAACTGACAATTGATCTTTTGATTTCGATTGCAAAATTACTCAATCGGGGGCAACTGGCTGCTAACCAGTTTCGGTGATTTAGGGGATGCAGCATCACTAGTTTTAGTGGCTCGGCAAGGAGGAGGGAAACAAAAAGGGCTGTAATCCATGAGGATACAGCCCTTTGATGATGTTATATGGTGTCGTTACACCATTTGCTCGATATTCCAAACAAAAGCACGAACGCCTACTTCTTCGTTGCGTTTGTCGAGTTTGCGAACGGAGAGCAGGAGATCTTCGACTTTATCGTCGGACACTACGGCCATGATGGCGTTGTTCATTTCGGGCCAGGTGTGGGTGCCACGGTGGGGATCGCCATTGACGTTGCCGCGCCCCTGCACGTTCTCCCAAAATGTGAAACCACGCACCCCCAGCTCATCAAGCATGAACTCGACTCGCTCGGTGTTGGCCTGGTTGAATACGATCATTACACTTTTCATTTTTTAATATGTTTTTTAAGGTGGGGTTCGCTATTTTTCCAAATTGATGTTCATGAACACGAATTTCTGACGCATCTTTTCTTTGCGCTCGGCTTCGCCACGGCGCTCGAATATGCCGTAGAGCACGGGCACCACGATGAGGGTGACGAGTGTGGACACGAGCAAGCCGCCAATGACGATGATGCCCAGGGTTGTCCAAAGCTCGGAGCCTTCGGATTTGCTAGTGGCCATGGGTATCATGCCTAGGATGGTGGTGAAGGCTGTCATCATGACGGGGCGCAGACGGCTCTGACCCGATATGGCTATGGCTTCGTGAAGTTCCATACCGCGCTCGCGCATGAGGTTGATATAGTCAACCAACACAATACCATTCTTGACCACAATACCGATAAGGAGGATGATGCCCAACGAGCCAACCATATCGATGTTTTGGCCTGTGATGAGCAATGCCAAGAACGCACCAGAGAGGGCAAAGGGGATGGAGAACATGATGATGAAGGGCTTGGAAAAACTCTCGAACTGCGAAGCCATGACAATATAGACGAGCATGATGATGAGCAGCGCAAGGAGTCCCATGTTGGAGGTGGTTTCCTGCTGGTCTTCATAGCTGCCGCCGAGCACGATGTGGATACCACTGGGCACGTTCATGTGGTCGATCTCGGCTTGTACGGATTGAGCCATCTTGCCCAGAGAGGTCTTATAGGGGGTGACGCTGATGGTGAGGTAGCGCTGGCGGTTTTTGCGCTCGATGGTGGGAGGACACCAGTACTCTTCGACCGAAGCAAGTTCTTTTAACTTGATCACTTGTCCGGTGGGGGTGGAAATGGGCAGGTCTTCGATGGCCGAAATGGAATTGCGATAGTCTTCCTTGAGTCGGCACACGATGTTGTATTCATCGCCATCTTCTTTGAGGAATCCGCAGGTCATGCCATATACTCGATAACGCACGCTGGCTGCCACTTGCGAGGAACTGAGGCCGTGATAAGCAAGTTTCTCTTTGTCGAATACGATCTTGAGCTCGGGGCGATCCTCGTCGCGGGAGAGCTTGCAGTCGCGAGCACCAGGGACGTTGTCTTCGATACGTTTCATCACGTCTTGGGCAAACTGGTAGGTCTGGTCGAACTCATAACCATAGATCTCGACAGAGAGGTTGTTGTTGCCACCACCGCCCATGCCGCCTTCGGAGACAATGACTCGGTTGAGTTCGGGATATTCAGCAAAACGTTTGCGGAGCATTTCTTGCATCTCGAATACGGAGATATCGCGCTCGTATTTGGTGGTGAGGCGAAGCTGCATACTGATCTTGTTGTTGGTGGTGCTGTTGAAAAGGGCACCAAATCCAGCATCGTCGTTGGAACCAGCAGAAGTGGAGAAGGTGATGAGATTGTCGCCAAGCAGTTCTTTGATATCACGCTCCATCTGACGGGCGGTCTTGAGGGTCTCCTCAATACGTGTGCCACGCTGCAACTCAGCAGAGATGCTGATACGACCATTATCTTGCTGTTTCATGAAGTCCATACCGATCTTGCCCATGCCCATGGGGAGCATGGATAGGACGAAGATGAGGGCAGCGCTGATGAGGGTGATGCGTTTGTGGCTCAAGCACCAACGTAGGATATTGGCATACCATTCCTCGATACGGGTGAATATGGGGGTGATGGTATTGTTGAAGCTGAATTTCTTGGCGGCTTGCTTGCGCTGGTATTCTTCTTCGTCTTCACGCGAAAGGAAGAATGGTTTCTCTTTGAGCATCTTGCTAGAGAGCATGGGGATGAGGGTGATGGCCGTGGTGGTGGAGACACAGACCACAATGGTGATAATCCAACCCAATTCCTTGAACATGATACCAGCCATGCCAGGCAGCATGGTGAGGGGCACAAATACGGCCACAAGCACAAGGGTGGTGGCGATGACGGAGGTCCACACCTCGTTGGTGGCACAGATGGCAGCCTCGCGAGGATTCTCGCCTCTGTCGATATGCTTGGATACATTTTCCAGAACCACGATGGCATCGTCAACAACCATACCAATGGCCACAGTGAGTGAAGCTAGTGAGATGATATTGAGCGAGCTGTCGGAAACAAGCAGATAGATAAAAGCGGTGACCAAAGAGATGGGGATGGTGAGTCCAATAATGAAAGCACTACGCCAATCGCCCAAGAAGACGAACACCACTAGCACCACAAAAAGCAGGGCATAGAAGATGGAGCTGGAAAGGCCATTGATTGCGTTTTGGATGGAAGAGGATTCGTCGCGGATAATAGATATTTTGATATCTGGGGGCAATGTTTTCTGAATTTCTTCAAGTTTTTTGCGAACGCCCTTGGTGATGGCTACAGTATTGGCACCTGTTTGCTTGGAGATTGTCATACGAGCACCATCCTGACCATTGATTTTCTCGTCGAGAGAGAGGTCTTTGATGGTGTCGCGGACTGTGGCGAGATCGCGCACATACACAGGTTTTCCACCAATGTTGGCCACCATGATGTTAGCGATTTCTGAACTTTCTTCATACTCGCTCTTCACACGCATCTGGTATTGTTCTTTACCCATTTTGACAGTACCAGAAGCCATATCAAGGTTGTTGCTGCTAATGGCAGCACCCACAGCTTCAACACTCAAATGATAAGCTTCAAGCTGTTTGGGATTCAGGTCGATGTAGATATAACGCTCTGGTGCACCACTTACTGTGATATTGCCAATACCATTGATTCGGTTCAGTTCGTTGGTAACATTGTCATCAATGATTTTCTCCAATCCTGGGTAGCTTTCGTCGGCGGTGAAGCCAAGCACCATCACGGGCATTGCACTGCTGTTGAGTTTCAGAATGGTAGGACGAGAAACTCCATCAGGCAGGTTGTCATAAACGAGGTCAACATAAGAACGAATGTCGTTAAGAGCCTCATCAAGGTTGGAACCCCATTGGAACTCCATCGTGACAATAGAAAGATTGTCTTTGGAGGTAGAGGTAAGGTTCTTGAGACCATCAACCGAGTTGAGCGAATTCTCAATATTCTTGGTGATATTGGTCTCGATGTCGCTGGCATTGGCACCAGCATAGGTGGTCATCACCGTAATGTATGGAGGATCCATCTGGGGCATCTGGTCGATAGGCAGCTGCTTGAGCGAGAACAGACCCAAAATGATGACGGCCACAAATATCAAGCCTGTGGTAATAGGCTTGTTAATAGCAGTCTTGTAAACGGACATAATTTAATGATTTAAGATTTATAAATTATGATTCACATATAAATCATTATTCATAATTTACTTCACGATTTCTAACTGGCAACCATCAACAAGGCGGCCCTGACCGGTGACAACAAGTTCATCACCCTCTTTCAACTCTCCGGGAATAACGGGAATCACCTCGATGCGATCGTCATAACGCTGACCCAAAGTGACAGCCACACGATGAGCTGCACCATCATGGTTGGTAAACACATAGCGGTCGTTGCTGCCGGTGAGTTTGAGTACAGCCTGGTAGGGAACCACGATGGCATCCATCTCACCTAAAGCAAGGGTGGCTTTGACATACATACCAGGACGGATTTTCTCGCCGCCATTGGGGATAACAAGCTTGCACTGGAATGTGTGAGTGTTGGGGTCAACAGTAGGATAAACAATCTCAATAGAAGCGGGGAACACTTGATTGGGATAGATATCACTCTTCACTTCCAGCTTCATGCCTTGCTTAACAAGGGGGAAATAGCTCTCGGGGATATTGACTAGCGCTTTCAACTTGTTGATTTGAGTGAGGGTGAGGATAGGAGCACCTGTATACATCTCACCGTCCTGATAGTTTTTGGCACTAATAACACCTGCAAATTGAGCCTTTACAAATGTATTTTCATTCTGAAAACGCTCTGCTTCTACTAGCTGATCATAGCCAGACTTGGTCTGATCGTAAACCTGCTCACTCACACTACCAGATGCTTTGAGGGCCGTAACACGGTCGAGCTCAGTCTTGGTGCTATTGAGATTGATTCGTGTGGTGTTGAGCTGAGTCTGATCCATACGAACTAGCATGGAGCCTTTGCTCACACGAGAGCCCACTTCAACATAAATGTGCTCAATATGGCCAGTGATGCTAGGCGAGATATTCATGGTCTCATAGCCCTCAAGCGTTGTTGAAAGTTCGATACTCCTGGCGATACGCTCGGGACGCAACTCCTGAACTTTTACTTTCTCGGCCTCTTTCTTGGTAGTGGTGGCCGTTTTTTCATCTTTCTTGCCACCGCAAGCTGCTAAAGAGCAGAATGCCAATGCAATAGTTACAATTTTAAATGCCTTATTCATAAATATGTATTTTTTCGTTTATGTAGTTTCTTAAGTATTAAATTCCTAAAAGATTCTCAAGTGCCACTTGGGCGTTAATCACACTCATCACAGCTTGAATATAATTGCTCTGAGCAGTAAGGATATCTGAATTAGCAGTGGTCACTTCTAAATTGCTGGCGTGACCATACTTAAACTTCTCCGAAGTGTTGGTGAACACTCGCTGAGTAACATCTAAATTGTCTTTCTGAATTTGATAACTTTCAAGAGCACTCGTCAACTCAAAGCACAACTGATTATACTGCACTCTCAAGCCATCCTCGGCTTGCTGTTTGCTGTTCCTATTTTCTTGCAAATCAATCTTAGCACTCTTTACCTTAGCCATGCGCGAGCCACTTTGGAAAAGGGGCAAGCTCAAACTAGCACCAATCATGTTTGGGGGGGTCATATTAAATCCCTCATCCTTACCAAAATATGTCTTGGCACTATACTGATAATAAGCACTAACAACAGGAGTAAAATCCATCCAAGCCATAGTCAACTGTTTTTCAGCCAGTTTTTCCGACTGATTAAGGAGTTGGTAAGTGAAATTGTCTTCGATGTTGAATCCTCCCATAGTAAGATTTGCGGCTTTGTCAACATTTAAAAGACTTTCGATACTGGTGGTTAACTCAACTTCGCTGTTGACATCAGCACCTAACTGAAGAATAAGCGAATTGTACAAAACTTTGAGGGTACGTTGAGTAGAGTTGATGCTATTGCGCAGAGACGCCACTTGGATAGCAAACTTGTCGGCACTAATCTGCTCTGCTGCACCAGCCTGAACACTAGCAAGAGTGGTCTGGTAAAGTTGTTGCATATTAGAGAGACTGCTGTTCAAAATCGCAATGGTTTGCTCCATTACTAGGATTGAAGTATAGACACTCTTTACATTTGCTTTAGTAGATTGTACGCTCTGCCTATGGCTGATGTTGGCCATTTCAAGAGCAATATTACTCAAACTTACGCCAACCAATTGAGCACCAGTAAAAGCGATAGAGGCTGTGACACTAAAATTGCCACTTGGATTCATGGGAATTCCAGTAGAGGCGGAAGACTCATCATCACCCATAGACGGAAGGGTAATGGGAATCCACATAGAGCCAATCTGAATAGAATCAGGAATCATGGAACTCATACTACCACGACTGCCAAAATTCATCTCATATCCGCACATGTTTTGATAATCAAAACCAGCTTTTACTTGTGGTAACATAGAAGCAATGCTTTGCCATTTAGTGGCTTCTGCCTTTTGTACGTCCAAGCTTGCATTTAATAGCGCATAGTTATGCTCCAAAGCATATTGCTGAGCATCCTCTAGCGAGAGACGCAACTTCCCTCCATTCTGAGCCAAAGCAAATGAAGCCATGCCAGATAAAAGTAAAGCGAGAAAAATGTTTTTAAATTTCATATCATTATATTATTAAGTATTCAATTATTACAAAAATAAAAACTAGACATTAAGATTTGTTAGTTCACGAAACCGACCCTCATTTTCATCGTATTTTTGAATAGCCTCCGTAGTCATCAGGCCTCGAATAAAGATAAAAGCAGCTTCATTGACTTTGCGCATGTAATCAGACTTATTTTCAACATTCAAGCTATGATTATTTTGAATAAGATGAATCATCATCTCACTGAGTTCTTCAAGATTCACAGAAGGACGTATAATATTTTTAGACTGAGCTATGCGAAGCGTATCTAACAAACCTGTACGGAAACAATCAGCATGTATTTGATGAAATGTACCACTAATTTCGGGATAATATCTATCAATATCATACAACATCATTCCATATTTATGCTTAATCGATACAGAATTGCGCATTAAAAATAAAGTCAAGAGCATAGGTTCGTCAACCTGTAATGATAATTTATGTATGTTATCGTGAATTTCTTTGTGAACTTCTTTCAAACAAGCAGACAACAACTTTTCTTTAGTAGCGAACAACACATACAAAGTACGCTTCGAAATATGTAAATGAGCGGCTATTTGATCCATAGTCACTCGCTTGCAACCATCAAGCATATACAACTCGGTAGCTGCTTTTACAATCTTATCTTTTGTTTCTTCAACAGTCATAATACTACTATACAAGGAGATAAATCTCCATACAGATATCAAAATTGGAATGCAAAGATAATAAAAAAACTTCAGAAACCGAAATAGTTTTCAAAGTTTTAAATATTTTTTTGAAACAATGAAAATTAATTCGTATCTTTGCAAAAATAAAAGTATTAACATTATAACAATATGGATAAACTTAGTTATGCATTAGGTCTAAATATAGGCCACCAACTTAGAGAAATGGGCATGAAAGGTAAATTAATTGCATCTGATTTTGCTGCAGCTGTAAATGATGTAATTGAAGGCAACCCCATTCAGATAAACGACAACGAAGCGCAGACAATCCTTAACAATTTCTTTACCGAAATGGAAAAGAAACAGCAAGAGGCTGCTGCCGCCGCAGGCAAAGCCGCCAAAACAGAAGGTGAAGCATTCTTAGCAGAAAATAGCAAAAAAGAAAGAATAATCACTACCCCAAGCGGACTTCAATACGAAATACTAAAAGAAGGGAATGGGCGCAATCCCAAAGCGACAGACACTGTGCGTTGCCACTATCACGGAACATTAATTGATGGAACGGTATTTGACAGTTCATATCAAAGAGGAGAACCCGCAGCATTTGGATTGAACCAAGTGATCGCAGGTTGGACTGAAGGTGTACAACTCATGAAAGAAGGAGCAAAATATCGTTTCTACATACCCTACAATCTTGCTTATGGTGAACGTGGAGCAGGTGGAGCCATCCCTCCCTACTCTGCACTTATCTTTGACGTAGAATTACTCGAAATATTGTAACATAAACCGAAACACATCAATCTCTTGTTTGGAAATCCAAACAAGAGATTTTTTATTAAAACTTGAGTTCAAGTAACAAATGCAACAAGTACTGAAAATGAAGTGTGAAAATCTTAATAAAGCTAAAGAGAAAACACCGAAATCAAAAAAATGACCGACGTTTTCTCATTAAATTAGGATAAATGACTATCTTTGTATCGGAAAACACAAAATTGACAGTCATGAAACATTTATCCAAAGAGCAAAGGGTACGCAATTTCTTTGATGTACAAAGAAAAAAAAGCGCAGACAGAGATAGCAAAGGCTATAGGCGTAAGCAAATCAACCATTTGCAGAGAGTTGAAAAGAAAAATGCGACCTCACGGGCGTGTCTACAATTACAAGGAAGCGCACCTAGTTTCACAGAAAAGATGGAGAAACGTCAAGAAACATATAAAGCTTACCGAGGACATGGAAGCCCAGATCCGAAACAAGCTGTCCTTGTTTTGGAGCCCAGAGCAGATTGCTGGATACTTTAGGATCCAAGGCATAGACTGCGTCAGCCATGAGAGAATATTCCAGATGGTCTGGCAGGACAAGAAGGAAGGTGGGACGCTCTACAAGCAGATTCGTAGAAGGGGCAGAAGGTATAGGAAGAGAGGCAGCAAGTACTTGTACGGCGGGACGATACCGAACTAGGTGGACATATTCTGCAACATTTAAAGCGAGTCATTTCACAAAGAAAATAAAGAAAATAATCAAAAATAGGTCGAGACCTTAAGTGCTCCATACAAAAAAAGGGAGTCCGAACGGACTCCCTGATAAAGAAGATTGGCGGCGACCTA
>JAKSMP010000005.1 GCA_024400505.1 Bacteroidales bacterium
CCAACACCGGTGGTCAGTCCTCCAAGGCTACTCCCGCAGGTGCTGTTGCTAAGTTGTCGGCCAAGCCGACGGCACACCACGCTACCAGCGGTAAGAAGATCCGTAAGAAAGACCTTGGCATGATTGCCAAGAGCTACGGTTATGTCTATGTGGCGCATGAGCGGAACTGCCAGTGGCCGTTTCGCTATGGGCGCCAGCCAGGCTCAGTACTTCAAGGTCATCAAGGAGGCTTTTATTCTCCGTTCCCTTCGGTCACTATCGAAAGTCCACTGGACTTTCTTCACATACCACGGCCCATCGCTCTCCCTTCGCCCTAATCCGAAAAGTGAGGACTTTCCGGAGCTCGGCTCACAGGTCCACTGGACCTGCTCGTATGCTATGCCCCTGCAATCAGCCGAAGGCCGCGAACACCGCTTAAATCAATCAGATGAAGTGAGCAACCACGGTATCAAGATCGGTATGGGTCGCACCCAGAACGAGGAGAAGATGGCCGTTGAGTGCGGTTACTCTTTGTTCTCCGCTGACGCTATCGAAGCTCCACTGGAGCTTCTTCACATCTGGCACTTCAACCCCGCAGAGGAAGAGGCCGGTCAGAACGGCTTCCACCTCGACAGCAAGGAGCCCGACTGGAGCAAGTTCCGCGCCTTGGCTACGCCTACGCTGCTACATTTCGGCAATGCACAAGCAAGCTTGGCACTGCGCTCAACTTCCGCAGCTCCCATCATGGGCGAGGTCCGCTACAACTCGCTGATGAAGACCTTCCCCGAGCAGGCAGAAGAGCTCTTCGTTGCTACCGAGAACTTCGCTAAGCAGCGCTACGAGGGTTACAAGAAACTCGCTGAATAATAACGCTTATTCGCAATACCTAAGCTGGGCAGCCCGAGAGGGCTACCCAGCTTCTAATAGCAATGAATTATTAACCAAAATACAGCCTATGGCATAACATAACTACAATGAGCGGCAAGTGAAACTTGCAGTTTTATACAATAATTATCACAACAATAATAATATAAAGATAGGGGCGAAAGGTACCTCAACTTTCATTTGCCATCAGTAACCAATTGTTAAAATCAATTGCTGATCAAGTATAAAAGTGGCACATACTAAAACCCCAGAAGTGTGCTTTGTTGGCAAAGAAGCTACAGGTGGATTGTCGTCAGGCTGTGATTTAGGAAGAGCAAATTATGGGAATAAATGAAAGACCTTTGTTATGGCTTGGTAGAGAATTAGTTGACGGAACAATCAACCGCTTTGTAGGATAGATTATCTCAAATCTGAGTTTGAAAAAAAGGTATATTCATTCTTTGAAAATATCTTCTTTTATATTTATATATTATTAATAATTAATTAGTTATATATAATATACAAAGGAATAGAGGGGATGCATACCTTCATGAAAAACAAACTGAGATTTGAGATTTCGAGTCAATCCACGATGGGCTCAATTCACTAGTAAGCAGCTGGTTGTAGCATTTCTTTGGTTCCTGTCTCGGCTTTGCCCCCGTCTCAAAGGATGGGTGGAAGCCGCAAAAACAATTGGTTTGCCCCTCATAAATCTATGCTTTGCGGATGCTAAAGCAATGGTTTGCGTTGTGCGGAGGAGCGGAAGAAACACGGGGTTGAGGGCGGCGGGAGTTGCTAGGTGTGGGCGTTTTGGGCAGATAGGGGTGTTATTGGATGATGGGGAGCATCTCATCGAAGGAGTGGATGAGATGGGTGGGGGAGGCGGTGAGCAGCTGTTGGGCAGATTGGTTGCCGTAGGCTGCGCCGCAGGTGTGGCAGCCTGCGCTTGCACCCATTTGCAAATCGTAGATGGTGTCGCCCACCACGAGGGTTTGCTCTGGAGCGAGCGAGAGGTCGTCCAGCACTTTGAGTGCGAGGTCGGGGGCGGGCTTGGGGCGGAGTTGCAGGTCTTCGCCATAGACCCGGTGGAGTGGGATATATTGTATCACGCCTAGCTGCTCTACGAGTGGGTCGAGCGAGAAGTGGTGGCGCGACGATACGATGGCCATTTCTGCGCCCAGGGTGTGCAGGTGTTGGAGGGTTTCTAGCACGCCGGGGAAGAGGGTGATGCAGTCCAACGCCAGCGAAGGGAAGATCTTTCGGTAAATGTCGGCGGCTTGTTCGAGATGGGCGTGGTCCACGGTGGTGGCCAGGCGGAAACACTCGGTGAGGGGCAAACCTATGGTTTTTGCCACGGCCTGAGGGTCGGCCTGAGGTAGGCCCATGCGGCTGAGGGTGCCTTGCACGGTGCGGATGATTCCCTGCTGGGTGTCGGCTATGGTGCCGTCGAAATCGAATAATATATTGCGGTATTTCATGAGGAGAAAAAAGGCGGCAGCTTGTCAAAAGCTGACGCCTTTTTGAATTTAAAGAGTGTGCTGATTAGAGCAGTTTTTTCTTGAGGTTGAGAATCATGTCCTCGGTCATCTTGGCCAGGTCGAACTGGGGATTCCAGCCCCACTCGTTGCGTGCGCAGGAGTCGTCCATGCAGTCGGGCCAGCTGTTGGCGATGGCCTGCTTGATAGGCTCGGGACGATATTCCATCTCGAAATTGGGGTAGTGTTTCTTGATTTCGGCAAAGATGGTCTCGGGAGCGAAGCTCATGGCGGTGACGTTGAAGCTGTTGCGGTGAACGAGCTTGGTGGGGTCGGCCTCCATGATGTCGATCATGGCTTTCTGTGCGTCGGGCATGTACATCATGTCCATGAGGGTGCCTTGCTCGAGGGGGCAGATGAATTTCTCGCCTTTAACGGCAGAGTAGTAGATTTCCACAGCGTAGTCGGTGGTGCCGCCGCCGGGGAGGGTGAGGTGGCTGATGAGGCCGGGGAAGCGTACGGAACGGGTATCGACACCGAAACGTTTGAAGTAGTAGTCGGAGAGCAACTCACCGGTGACCTTGGTGACACCATAGATGGTGGTAGGACGCTGGATGGTGTCCTGGGGGGTCATGACATGGGGGGTGCTGGGACCGAAAGCTCCAATGGAGCTGGGGGTGAAGACGGCGCAGCCAAAGAGACGAGCCACTTCAAGGCAGTTGACCAAAGAGCCGATGCCCACATTCCAGCCGAGCATGGGGTTGAGCTCTGCGGTGGCGGAGAGGATGGCTGCGAGGTTGTAGATGGTGTCGATGTTGTATTTCTTTACTGCTTCGGCAATCTGCATGATTTGGGTGGAGTCGATACGCTCGATGGGGCCGCGCTCGTAGTCGGCACCTTTGAGGGGACGGAGGTCGGAGCAGACCACATGATCGTCGCCATAGATATCGCGCAAGTTGCGGGTGAGTTCAGAACCAATTTGTCCGCCTGCGCCAACGATAAGGATATTTTTCATTATGTTTGTTGATTTGTTGATTTGGTTTTTGTTGATTTGGATATTGATGTTGAATTGTTGATTTGTTCTGTTTGGGAGTCAGCCTCGCAACGGTTCAACAAATCAACAATTCAACAAATCAACAATATATTATTTTCCTTCGATTTCGGCGCGGACAGCCTTGAATGCTTCAACGCATTGGTCGAGGTGGGCGTGCTCGTGGGCTGCGCTTACCTGTACACGGATACGTGCCTGGCCCTTAGGGACAACGGGATAGTAGAAACCGGTGACGAAGATGCCCTTCTCCTGCATCTTGGCAGCATATACCTGGCTCTTGGCAGCGTCGTAGATCATCACAGCGCAGATAGCAGACTCGGAGGGTTTGCAGTCGAAACCTTCTTCCTTCATGCGGCGGAGGAAGTATTCGGTATTCTCGTGGAGTTTGTCCTGAAGGTGGTTGGTTTCGCTCATCATGTCGAACATGCGGCAGCCAGCAGCCACGAGGCCGGGAGCCATAGAGTTGGAGAAGAGATAAGGACGGCTGCGCTGACGGAGCATGTCGATAATCTCTTTCTTGCCGGTGGTGAAACCGCCCATAGCGCCGCCAAAGGCTTTGCCGAGGGTGCCGGTGAGGATTTCCACCTGGCCGCGGAGGTTGAAGCGCTCGGTCACGCCGCGACCGGTCTTGCCCACTACGCCAGCGGAGTGGCTTTCGTCAACCATGACCATAGCATCGTATTTCTCAGCCAGTTCGTGAATCTTGTCGAGGGGGCAAACATTGCCGTCCATGGAGAACACACCATCGGTGACGATGAGGCGGAAGCGGCAGTTTTGAGTAGCTTTGAGCTGTTCTTCGAGGTCGGCCATGTCGGCGTTGGCATAGCGGAAACGCTGAGCTTTGCAGAGGCGCACACCGTCGATGATAGAAGCGTGGTTCAAAGAGTCGCTGATGATAGCGTCTTCAGCGCCCAGGAGGGGTTCGAAAACACCGCCGTTGGCGTCGAAAGCAGCAGCGTAGAGGATGGTGTCCTCGGTGCCGAAGAAGTCGGCAATCTTCTTCTCGAGCTGCTTGTGCATATCTTGGCAACCGCAGATGAAGCGGACGGAAGCCATACCAAAACCGCGAGCGTCCATACCTTTCTTGGCAGCCTCGATCAGTTCGGGGTTGTTGGCAAGGCCCAGGTAGTTGTTGGCGCAGAAGTTGAGGCACTTTTTGCCCTTTACCATAATTTCGGCACCCTGAGCAGACTCAATGATGCGTTCTTCTTTGTAAAGACCGTCAGCTTTGATGTTGGCGATTTCTTTTTGCAGATACTCTTGAAACTTAGTGTACATAATTACAATATTTTATGTTGTTTTATTATTTATTATCTAACCTACAAAGATACTAATTTTCTTTTTAATAATGAAAATTATTATTATCTCTTGTTTTATATCTGCGTTGGCTGGGTGTGCTCTATGGAGGCGTAACTATTGCAGCACCAACTTGCTCACAGACGAGCCCTCGGCGTTGGAAACCACCACGAAGTATTCGCCTTTGGGCAGATTGCAGGTGGAGATGCGTGTTTTAGAGCCAGAGGCTGGTTTGCGTATTAGTTGGCGGCCTGTGAGGTCGATGAAGGTGATCTCGGCATTGTGCCATTGGTGGCAGGTGACGGTCACCTGGTCGTGGGCTGGGTTGGGCGAAAGCTTGAAACTGGGGCCGTTGGGTTGCTGGATGCTATTCTCGTTTATAAAGATTGCTGTGACGGTGGTGTCGTTGGTGGCAATTATTCGCCTATTGGGCACATAGGCGGAATCGCTCCAACGGAGGAAAGCGCATCCAGGGGCTGCCACGGCGCTCAGCAGAGCCACTTCGTTTTTTTGGTAAGTTCCCGATCCTATCACATGTCCCCAGTCATCGTTGTTGCTCAAGCCCACAATCTCATAGTAGGGGTCGGGGTAGAAGATGGCGGTGATGGCAGAGTCTTGGGTGACGATGATGGTGCGTGGGTTGAGGGTGTCGCCATCGCTCCAATGGGAGAAATAGTAATGGTTGTTGGGTGTGGCGGCAATCACCGTGGAATCGGCAATATAGAAAAGTCCTCCGCCCGACACATTGCCCGCAGCCGAGTCGTTGCTTTGAACGGATACTTGATAGTATGGTATTCCGTTGGGCATAAAATAGGCGGTGAATGTAGTGTCTTGGGTAACGGCAATGGTGCGTGGGTTGTCGGTGTTGCCGTCCTGCCAGTGAGAGAAATCATAGCCTATGGAAGGCTCGGCAGAGAAAGTGAAATTGGTGAGTTTGGATATCTGTCCGCCAGGCGAAGTGGAGCCTTTTAGTGGGTCGGCCGACAAGATTTCCACGGTGGCAAAGTCTATCATAGCAAAAAATGGTCCCCATCCGTTGCCAGAACGATCCCCAAGCCACAGATCATCGATTAGCCATAAATAACTTTGTGTACGCCCCAAACAGGTTTCCTGATAATGACCAATTCTAGACAGCTGTGCATAGCATGATGGTGATTTTTTAATCACAAAAGGGTCTGAGGGGTTGTTGTTTTGTGTGCCACCCACGTATAATTCATTGTAGTTGAAAATCAACGGAGTGTCCAATATCACCTCATAATTTTTTATCTTATAAAAACCATATCTTGCTGTGTCCGCATTTTTTGATATCATCAGTATTTTGGCCTGGGCCGTGTCCCATCGCAGCGTATCTATTAGAATCAGGGTGCTGTTGAGTGTGTCGTAATGGTAGATATTCAAGTATTCTGGTTGGCGTGCAACTGGGCCATTTATGTACCAAGTTACCCGATCGCTATCAGTGCTACTGCACACTTCTCTATCTAATAGCCAAGCGCTGAACCCCTTGATTGCTACAGGGCGGTTTACAGGTATCATGTAGGCATGCAAATCATCATTATGATTTGGGCTCGTCCACATCCAATAAAAGTTGGATTCACAATCTAAGCAGATATCACCATAAGGGTGTCCATGTACTGAGTCAAAAAATATATTGCATGTGTCGAACCAAAATGGGTAATAATAGCCTTCCATTCGGCCGTTGACTGATGGAATTGTGTCATATTGTGCCACAGCAAATGGTGCTAGCCCCATCAGGCAGGCGAAAAAAAGAAACAGTTTTTTCATGGTATATTATGTTTTTAAGGTTATTGATAATCCTCTTCAATAGTAGAACATACTTGGCTTGTGGCCATGTTCTTTGCCACAATCTTTGATTGCCACATCCAATTAGAAATGTGTTTCTCGTTGGAGCCAAGTTCTAATTGAAATGTGTCGCATACAGGCAATGGTGCAAGGTTGCAGATGTCATTGGTTGTTTTTTCGAGGCATACCAATGGGTTGTAGGAAAGGTTCTGGGTGTATTTTACCAATCTACCATCCGCGGCCGATTCTCCACAGGCCACCATCCGATTACCTATAATGTCCATTGCGTTGAATCTCTCAGATCGAGAAACATGGCATGTGGTAGATGACACTCCCCACGTAAATCTGATGAGCTGGCTTGTGAAGTTGGGAATGGAATCTAGCCTACACAACAAAGCGACGTTACGAGTATTGGGGTTCCGTCTAATATCAACAAATTCATTATTAATGTCGGTTAGGATACTCAAACTCTTGGCATCTCTCACAATAGGTGTGGCAGCACTTATATAGTCAATATGGTAAAGGGATAGATACTTTGTGTAATTGTCAGGGTATAGATATTGGTAGAAATGTTTACATTCGTATGCAAGGGTCACATGTTTATTGTCACCCATATCTAGTATTCTGATGTCTGCATCGTTGTCGTGCCAGATCCCAGGTTCGTTCCAGCAGGATTGGATGGTGTTGTCAGTCGGAAAAACATTTAGTGTATTAAGGTTAGATAAGTTGTCCAAATAAAAAATTGAGTGGTATGTTTCCACTCGAAGGCCAAAACTATTGTGGTCTTCAGCTAGGCGCGATGCGATAACTACATGTTTTTCGGTGAATGTGATATCGGTAAAGGTTTCATGTGATGCCAGGACATTGAATACCTCTTGTTTCCATATAGGGCCATAGTTCCTCATGGTGGCAAAACAAGAGACCCCATTATTCCCCATGTCACCTATCATGGCAATGAGTGTATCGGATCCATTGTTCTTCACGGAAAATCGCCTGATGCTTCTAGTGTTGTCAATCGTGTTGTAGCTAATCTTAATATTGCGAGCACTGGAACTAGAGGCTAACATATTGTCAAGTTCCACTCGGGCTATGAATCCTATGGTGTTGTTTGGGAGCATCTGATGCAGAGTGGGCCCTTGTATATCTGGTACACTTGTGTACATCGAACCACATAAAAACAACGTTTTTCCCAAAATGTGCATGTCATAAACTGTATATCTGATATCACCTGCTGGCGAGTTGAAAGCAGGCAGGGTGAACTGATAGTTGTTTGTGCCATTGCTGCCGATAATCTTATGGCTTGTGCCTGATAGGGTGTAGATGACCATATCATTGTTAGGCCCAAATAGGCGAATTAATGAATTCTGCCCCCCAATGGTGTTGCATACAGTCACCTCTGATACCGTTTGACCTACCATGGTATGTGCCATAAACCAAAATAATAGTAATAGAATGATTTTTTTCATAATAGTTGAAATTAATTTTTTGCAAAGATATATAAAAATTTTTGATTAGAGAGATAATGGGTAATAAAAATCATAAAAGATACTTTATAGATGCCATCGTGCTTGGTCGTAAGCAACGATCGATGCCATCTATTAGCAACGGTCAGGCTCATCCCTTAGCATGGATCAGGCTCATCCCTTAGCATGGATCAGGCTCATCCTTGGGCATGGTTTCGTGTCAGTGTCCCATTGGCTTTGAAAAAAAGCCTGGGATGGCGTTCTGATGGTTGCAGTCTTTGACTCAGAAGTACTATCTTTGGCTTGTCGGGAGATATATGGTTGCTTGCGAGGAGATATATGGTTGCTCATGAGGAGATATATGGTTGCTCGTGAGGAAATATATGGTTGCCGGGAATGGGGGCTTATTGATTTTTCATCTTGCGTATGCGCTTGCGTGTGTCTTTGTAGGTTTTTTCTTTTGGGTCTAGTTCTATGGCGTGGTCTATCATGGCCATAGCATCGGCGTGGCGCCCTTGAATGCAATAGATGTCGGCTATGGCAGCGCTGCAATAGGCTAGAATTTCAGGGTCTTCGGTCATCGCCATCAGCTCGCGCCAGCTGTTTGCTGACTCTTCGAGGCGGCCGGCATTTTTGTGGCAAAGGGCTATGGAATGAAGCAGTTGTTGGTTTATATCTTCCTCGTCGTGGGGCAGTTCCATCTCCAGGCGGTAGTATTTCATGGCTTCGTCGTATTGCTGCAGGTGCTGGTAGCAGTAGCCCAAACGGGCGGGGACTTGTGTGTCCAACTCTTCGGCTTGGGGCAGTAGTTCTATGAGATAGGGCACGGCCTCTTGAAATCGTTTCTGCTCTATCAGGCAGTAGGCCACAGCGTTGAGGTCGTAGTGGCGTTCCGGGTCTAGGTCGTAGGCTTTCTGATATAGCGCTATGGCTTTGTCGTACTCTTTTTGGTCGCAATAGACATCGGCCAGGTTGCTCAGGGCGGACTCGTAATTGGGGTCTATCTCCAGCGCGGCTTTATGGCAGTCTATAGCCTCCTCGAAATTGCCGAGTTTGTAATGTGCACGACCACTTAGGTTCCAATAGTTTTCGTCGTTGGTGCGCTCGGCTAGGGGGCGGCCGTATTGTATAGTTTCTTCATAGCGCTGCAAATCAAATAGGCAATCGACTTTCAACCCCATGATTTCATCATCGGGTTCGATTTGCAAGGCGTTTTCGAACTCCGCAAGTGCTTCTTGGGTGCGGCCTAATCCCTGCAGGGCTCGGCCCATAAGGTCGTGGGCTTGTGCCGAATCGGGGCGCATTTCCAAGGTCTTTTGCGCAAAGGCAAGCATGCGCTCGTAGTTGTCGATATACCAATATGCCACGGTGCCATTCGACCAGTAGCGTGCTTTTTCTGGCCAACGGCTGACGAGTTCTTCGCACACCTCGGCGGTCTGGTCCCATTTATCTAGATTGCGCAGGCAGTCAGACTGGTTGTCCCAGGCATCTTCGTTGTCGGGATTGATGCGGGTGGCTTCTTCGTAGAAAGCCAAGGCTTCCTCGTAGCGTTCTTGATTTTGGTACATGCGACCCCATTCCACATAGTTGTTGTCGTTGTTGGGGTCGATAAGGCTCGACCTTCGGTAGCATTCTTCGGCCAGGTCGTATTGTTTCAGTTCGTCGTACTTGTTGCCCAGATTGGTCCAGGCGCCATCGGCTTCGGGGTCAATTTTCAGCGATTGGCGATAGTATTCAATGGCCATTTGGGCTTTGCCCATCTTGCTATATGCCAGCCCCACATAGAACAGCACCTCGGCATTGTCGGGCTGCAAGGCTAGGGCCGACTGAAAGTGGTCCATGGCTCGTTCGGGGTTTCCCGCCTTGAGTTGCTCTTGTCCGAGTTGCAGATATTCTTCGGTCATGGGTTGTGTGGTTATGCTTCAACCAATTCGATGGGCATCCCGTCGGGGTCGGCAAAGAAGAGCAGCCGCATGGTGGGCAGCTCGCGGATGGGCTCGTGGGCTATGCCCAAGCGGTCGAGCTCCGCTACGGATTCTTCAAGGCTGGAGACGCTGAAAGCCAGGTGGCGCAGCCCAAGTGCCTCGGGGTGGGAGGGACGCGGCACAAAGTGGGGGAAAGCGAATAGCTCGATGGTGTATTTGCCATTGAGTGCCAGGCGGGTGAGGACTGATTTGCCTTCGTCGCGATGCTCCTCGCTGATGAGGGTGCAGCCCAGCACTTGGGTGTAGAATTGCAGCGACTGCTGATAGTTGGAGCAGATGATGGCAATGTGGTTTGTTTCTTTCAATTGCAGCATGATGGTGCATATTAGCAACGCTGGCTCGTATACTTGGCTGCGGGCCAGCGTTGATGTTTAATGGGGGTGGTGAGTTATTTGATGATGAGTTTGTTCATCTTTTGGCCGGCAAAGCCATAGACGTAGATGCCAGCGGGCAGGTTGCTGATGCTGGTAGTGCCCTGGCCCTGGACGGAGAACTGGCTCACCACGCGACCCTGCATGTCGATGATGCTGAAGGTGCTGGGCTGGTCAACATTATAGCTGAAATTCACCTGACCCTGAGCGGGGTTGGGGTAAACGTTCACGCTGCTGGCAGCCACGGTGTTGATACCGAGGGTCTCTTCGTAGGCCTGGAAGCGAACCACCACAGTGGTGCTCACCATAGCGTTGGCGCAGGAGAGGGTGTAGATGGAGTAGGGTTTTTCCACATCGTCGATGTTCAGGTCCACGGTGAAACTCTCATCCACAGCATTTGGGGTGAGGGTGAAGGGATTGCTGGTGAGCACAGGCACGCATTGGTCGGCCACGCAGATACCCCAACATTCGATACCATGGTTTTCAATTTCTTCCATGGTCACCACCAAGTTGCTCATCACAGAGCCGGTTTGGTTCTTGATGTTGATGTCGGTGCAATGGGCATCGTCTTTGTCAAGGATGACGGTGAGGGTGTCGCCATTTTGGTAGTCGTGACCAGCATACTGGAATGCGATTTGTGCATTAAGCGCGGCAAAGCTGCAAAGCAGCAGAGCAAAAGATAAGATTTTTTTCATGTGTTGAATATTTATTGATTAATTATTTGTTCGATGATGTCAAAAAGGGGCTGTATGTGCTAGGCTTCCATCAATTGGTCCACCACTTTCTTCACGCCTGTGCCGGCTTTCTCTTGGATCACGGTGAGCGAGCGTTGTACTGCCACAGCTTTGGGGTCAACCAGGTAGCATTGGGCGGCGCGGGGCACATAGTGGATGAGCCCGGCGGCAGGATATACATTCATGGAGGTGCCGATGACGATGAAATAGTCGGCCTGCTCGCATAGGGCTGCGGCGGGCTCAATGTTGGGCACAGCCTCGCCAAACCACACAATGTGGGGGCGCAGTTGGGCGCCGTCGGGGGCTAGGTCGCCTGGGTTGATATCGTTGTAGCCTATCTCCATGATGAGGTTGGGGTCGCGCTCGGAGCGGGCCTTGGTCAATTCGCCGTGGAGGTGCAGCACCTGTGTGGAGCCTGCCTGCTCGTGCAGGTTGTCCACATTTTGGGTGATGATGTGCACATCGTATTTTTCCTCCAGCCTCACCAGTTGGCGGTGTCCTTCGTTGGGGCTCACATGGGCCAGTTGACGGCGGCGCTGGTTATAGAAATCCAGCACCAGCTCGGGATTGGCTCTATATCCTTCGGGGGTGGCCACATCCTCTACGCGGTATTGCTCCCACAGTCCATCGCTGTCGCGAAAAGTGCTGATGCCGCTTTCGGCGCTGATGCCTGCTCCCGTCAAAATTACAACCTTCTTTTTCATTTTCAGATTTATTTTTCGATGATGGTAAATACTGTTCTGCGGTTTTGTCTCCGGCCTTCCTCGGTGGTGTTGTCGGCCACGGGCTTGGTTTGACCATAACCTTTGTAGGTCATGCGGCTGGCATCCACACCATGGCTGGCTAAATAGTCATACACGGCTTTGGCTCGCTGCTCGGATAGTTTTTGGTTGGCGGCCTCGTTGCCCACATTGTCGGTGTGCCCCCCCAATTCGATGCGCATGGAGGGATGTTTCTGCATCATCTCCACCACCTTGTCCAGCTCCACTATGGATATTTCCAGCAGGGAGTATTTGCCGGTTTGGAAGAATACGTTTTCTAGCGTCACGCTTTCGCCCACCTCCAACTCGGGTGCCACCTGGGTGATTTCTTCTTTGTATTCTACTGGCTCGGGTCTCACGGCCTCGGGCAGGGCAAAGGCGTAGAGATCAAGGCCGCCTTGGCCACCAAATTTGTCGCTAGAGAAGAGGGCTGTGGTGCCGTCGGGGCTCACGATGAGCGAACTCTCATCGCCCGAAGTGTTGATGGGGTAGCCTAGGTTTTGGGGGGTGCTCCAAGTGCCGTCGACGGTGCGGGTGCAAACGAACAAATCCAGTCCACCCATACCAATATGGCCATCGGAAGCAAAATAGAGGCGTTGATTGTCAAAGGATATGAAAGGACTTTTCTCGTCCCCTTTGGTGTTGATGGTGGGTCCCATGTTCACCGGTGCGGTCCATCGTCCTTCCTCCAAGTGGGTTTGATAGATGTCCATGCCGCCCATGCCGCCGTCGCGGTTGCTCACAAAGTAGAGCGTTTGTCCGTCGATGGAGAGGCAGGGCTGCGACTCCCACGCTTTGGAGTTGACGCCGGGTCCAAGGTTTTGGGGCGTGCTCCAACCTCCGTTTTTGCGGTAGGAGATGTACAGGTCGCAGCGGCCCAGGCCGTCCTCGCGGTTGCAGGCGGTGAAATAGAGTATGCGTCCGTCCTGCGAGATGCAGCCAGCTCCTTCGTTTTCATCGCTGTTGAGGGGTTTGGCCATACGGATGGCTTTGACCCAACGGTTGTCGATGAGTCGGCTTTGGTAGAAATCCTCGGCCATATAAGGGCGGTTGTATCGGGTGAAGATGAGGGTTTGGCCGTCGGCGGTGAGGGTGGGCAGGTATTCGTCGTCGGGCGAATTCACACCGGCACCCATGTTTTCGGGATTGAAAGGCACAGGGTTGGCCATGGCTTGGCGGCGGAAGGCGATGCATTGCAAGTCGTATTCGGCCGAGGCTCCCCAGCGTTTGTGCTTGCCTTTGTCCAGCCGCAGAAATGTGCTCAGGCTTTGTTCGGCGTGGTCCAGGCTGTCGTGGTGTAGATACCAGTCGGCCATGGTCAGGTGCACTTCGGGGAAGTTTTCTTCGAATTTCAGCGCTTTGGCAAAATGAGCCATGGCTTTGTCGGGGTCGGTGCTCAAGAGCATTTGCCCCCTTTCAAATTCGGCTACAGCCTTCTTGTTGGCTGTGGAATATTGGGCATGTGCCACAGGCATCCAGGCACAAAACAACAAAAATATTATAATATTCTTAATATTCATAACCTACAATAAACGTAGCACAGCCGAATTTATTATTTACGCACCCCTCATATATTCGGTGGCACGCTTCTTTGCTGCAGGCACAACTTGGGCTAGGCGACACTACGGCGTTAGTATGGTATTACTCCCTTGCTTGGGGAATAGTGGGTATTTCTGTGGAAAGAGTATTTATTGTGCCTCCTGTAATGAAAATGGTGGAAGGTTTAAAAATATGGCGGGAGCCAGTTTCAGTCTCCCGCCATTATATTGTCGCAGTATTAACTATTTGACAAGATTGAATGTGTCGCTTGCAATCACAAACTCCTCGTCGGTGGTCACCACAACCACATCCATCTTGCTCTTCTCGGTGGAGAGCACCAGGTCTTCGCCCATCACATTGTCGGAGCGGGTGAGGTCAACATCGATGCCTAAGCACTCCATGTTCTCCAGTATGGGGCGACGCATGAACCATGCGTTCTCGCCAATACCGCCGGTGAACAGCAGCAGGTCGCAGCCGCCCATCTCGGCCATATAGCCGCCGATGTAGCGCTTCACGCGCTGGGCAAACATATTGAAAGCGTAGGTGGAACGTTCGTCGCCTGCATCGCGACCGGCGCGAATGTCGCGCATATCTTGCTTGCCACCGCTGATGCCTACCAAGCCGCTCTGTTTGTTGAGCATGGCGGTCACATCTTTCCAGCTCTTGCCGTTCTCGGTAATCTCTTTCTTGATGATGAACTCAATCACGCCAGGGTCAACATCGCCGGGGCGCGAACCCATGATAAGACCCTCCAGAGGAGTCATGCCCATGGTGGTATCAAAGCTCTTGCCCTGCTTGATGGCGCAGATAGAAGCACCACTACCCAAGTGGCAGCTGATGATGTTCAGCTTAGTCCAGTCTTTGCCCACCATCTTGGCAGCCTTCTCGGCCACATAGCGATGGCTGGTGCCGTGGAAGCCATAGCGGCGGACGCCGTATTTCTCGTAATACTCATAAGGCAGACCGTAGAGATAGGACTGGGGAGGAAGGGTGCTGTGGAAAGCTGTGTCGAACACTGCCACCTGAGGCACGCCGGGCAACACTTCACGCATGGCGTAGATGCCAGCCAAGTTGCCAGGGGTGTGCAGGGGAGCCAAGTGGGTGAGGCTCTTGATGGTTTCAATCACTTGGTCGTCCACAATCACGCTCTTGTCAAAAGCTTCTCCGCCATGAGCAATGCGGTTGCCAACAGCACCAATCTCTTTGAAATCTTTAATCACGCCCATCGTGGGATCGATCAAGGCATTCAACACAATCTTGATGCCTGCAGTATGGTCGGGGATAGGCAGCTGCTCATAGTGCTTCTCGCCGTGATACTTGTGGGTGAATTCGCCCATTTCAAGGCCGATGCGCTCCAAGAGACCCTTGGCCATCACCTCTGCATTGTTGGCCATGTCAACCAGCTGATATTTGATTGACGAACTGCCGCAGTTGAGAACTAATATTTTCATGATATAATATAACTTTTTGAATTTAAATAAATAAATTGCCCAAGCCGTTCGACTTCGACACTACAAAGATACACCTTTTTTTCAAAATACACACACTTTACCGCATTTCGGCATTCCTATTTTGCTGCTGCCGCAAAAAAAACTGATTATTTCCATAAAAATCGTATCTTTGCAATTCTTAACGCACACATTGCTTGTGTCACATCGTGTGCATACTTGTTGTAAATAAATAATATATAAATAAAATTAGCACTATGAAGAAATTACTTTCTTTCTCTCTGCTGGCCGCCATCCTCATGATAGGCTATACAGCCTCGGCCTGCACCAATTTCCTTTTCACCAAAGGAGCAACTGCTGACGGTAGCACCATGATTACCTATGCTGCCGACAGCCACACCCTTTATGGCGAACTCTATTATCGCAAAGCTGCCGACTACCCCGAAGGCACCAAGTTTATGCTCTTCGACTGGGACTCTGGTCGCAAACTTTTTGAAATCCCCCAGGTGGCTCACACCCTCAGCGTGGTGGGCAACATGAATGAATGCCAGCTGGCCATTGGCGAAACCACCTTTGGTGGCCGTGAAGAATGCTGGAAAGACGAGGTGCGCGGCATCGACTATGGCTCGCTCATCTATGTCACCCTTCAGCGTGCCAAAAACGCTCGCGAAGCCATCTATTGGATGACCAAGCTTGTGGCTGACTATGGCTATTGCTCCGAAGGCGAAAGCTTCTCCATCTGCGACCCCAACGAGGTGTGGATTCTTGAACTCATCGGCAAGCGTTCTGCTCCCGTGCAGGCCGACTTGGCTAAGAAACTCAAATATCAATACAAAGACGGTGCTGTGTGGGTTGCTCGCCGTATCCCCGACGGCTATGTGAGCGGCCATGCCAACCAAGCCCGCATCACCCAATTCCCTCAAGAGATTGGCAAGTGGAACAAGGCTAAAGGCAAAGGTTTGCACAAAACCATTAGCAGCCTCCACATGGATTATCTTTATGAGCCCGAAGTAGAATGTGTTTATGCCGCCGACGTGGTCAACTATGCTCGTGCATGTGGTTGGTTCCAGGGCGAGGGTTCTCAATTCTCCTTCTGCGACACTTATGCTCCCCTCACCTTCAGCGGCATTCGCGGTTGCGATGCTCGCGTGTTTGCCATGTTCAATCGTGTGAACAAAGCAATGGGCAAATACGAAAAGTATGCCATGGGTGACCCCAAAGCTGAGCGTATGCCCCTTTGGATTCTCCCCGACCACAAAGTGGAACTCCAAGAAGTGATGAACCTCATGCGCGACCACTACGAAGGCACCTCCATGGATATGTCCAAAGACAAAGGTGCTGGTCCTTTCGCTTGCCCCTATCGTTGGCGTCCCATGGGTTTTGAGGTTGCTGGTCAGCAGTATGTGCATGAGCGTGCTACCTCCACCCAGCAAACTGGTTTCAGTTTCGTAGCTCAGTGCCGCAGCTGGTTGCCTGCCAAAATTGGTGGCATCCTCTGGTTTGGCGTTGATGATACCTATAGCACTTGCTACTGCCCCATGTATTGCGGCATCACCCGCATCCCCGAATGTTTCCGCGAGGGCAATGGCGACATGCTTACCTACTCCGCTACCTCAGCTTTCTGGCTGTTCAACCGCGTCACCAACTTTGTTTACAGCCGCTACAGCGACATGATTGTCGATTTGCAGAAAGCACAGAATGAACTCGAATCCGCCTTCATCAAGCAACGTGTCCGCTTTGAGGAGCGCGCTAAAGAATTTGCCGACAATGACGATCGCCTCACCGCTCAGCTCAACGATTTCTCCAACCGTCAGGCCGACCGCATGATGAAACGTTGGAACCAGCTCGACCAATACCTCTTGGTCAAATACATCGATGGCAACATCAAGAAAGAGAAGAACGGACAATTTGAACGCACCGAGACTGGCAACGCCGCATTCCCTCTCCAGCCCAAGTATCCTGATTGGTACTACCAGATGATTGTGGACGACCACGGCCAGGTGGTGAAACAAATCTTTTAATCATCCTCATTCACTCCAATGAGCATCAAGCAATACCTCACTCCCATCCGACTGGACGACTTTGGCTTTTACCCCAGCCAGTACGACGAGACGCTGGGTAGTGTCATCTCTGCCTACACCCCCAACACTCCATTCCCCTCCATCCCTGAAGGGGGGCTAGTGTTGGTGGGTGTGGAAGAAGATCGTGGCGCAGTACGCAATGAGGGATGCTCCCAAGCCCCAAACCAAATTCGCCGCTATCTCTATCAGTTGGCCATCCCTGTGCCCGATGCCCATATTGTGGACCTTGGCAACCTGGTGGTTGGCCAAATAGCCGAAGATACTTATTATGCCCTTTCCGAGGTGGTGGCTCATGTGTTGTCTCACAAAAGCGTGCCCATCATCCTTGGAGGCAGCAACGACCTTACATTTGCAGCTTACAAAGGCTTTGAGCGTATGGGTCAGTTGGTCAACCTCGCCTCTATCGACTCACGTTTCGACCTTCAGCTCGACGACCAAATTACCTCCCGCACTTGGTTGCGCAACATCATTATGCAAACCCCAAATCACCTGTTCCTACACTCCCATTTGGGATATCAAACCCACTTTGTAGGTGCCAAGGGGGCTGCACTTATGGACGAACTCAAATTCGACGCCTGTCGCCTGAGCGATGTCCAACAGGACATGCCTCATGCCGAGGCACTCCTCCGCATGTCCAATCTGGTATCGGTCGATATTGGAGCTGTGCGGCAGTCCGATGCTCCAGGCAATGGTTACCCATCCCCTCATGGTTTCTACGGTCAGGAACTCTGTCAGTTGCTCCGTTTTGCTGGCATGAGCAACAAAGTCTCATGCTTGGGACTGTTCGAAGTCAACCCCCTCTTCGACCACAATGGTCAAACAGCCCATCTGGCCTCCCATGCCATTTGGTATTTCATAGAGGGTTACTATAATCGTCGTCAAGACGACCCCGAGCAGCATCCCGAGAGTTGCAAGCACTATCATTGCACCCTTCAAGACCCCGATATGGAAGTAGAATTTTTCAAATCCAAACTCTCCGATCGTTGGTGGATGCAGGTGCCATGCAACAACCCCGAACAGCAAAAGATATACACCAAGCAGTTGCTTTTGCCCTGTACCTATTCCGACTACCTCAACACCCTCAACGAGGGCAAGCTCCCTGCGTTGTGGTGGACCTACTACGAGCGGATGAATAGCTAGCATCACTCTCGATTCATTTTCTTAGCCCCCGATTCTAAGTGGAATTGGGGGCTTTGTTTTTATTGTTGGGAGAAAAAATGATGGCCATACGAAATAAAAGCATGATACATGCGTTAATGTTATTTTAAATGAATTCATAATATAGAGAATATTTATGCAGCTGCTCTTTGACTATCCTTGGTACTTCGTTGTTCTATGCCTGCTGGCTGGGGCGGGTTGCAGCGCTGCCCTATACTGGCGAACCAAGAAACAATTCGACCAGGATACTCCCCGTTGGGTGCGGCTGTTGCTCCCTCTGCTGCGTGGGGCTGTGGTATCTGTCATAGCGTTGCTGCTTATGGCGCCAATGATCAAGCGCCATACCCACTCACAAGAACAGCCCATTGTGGTGTTGGCACAAGACGTGTCAACTTCGGTAGATTCCGCTCAAGCACATCTCCTAGATGAGGTAATCCCCCAGCTACAGAAACATTGCCAAGTAGTGGTTGACACATTTGGTGGCAAAACCACCGATATTGCTGCTGAGCTGGCTTCCATTGCTGACCGCTTTGCGGGTCGCAATCTTGGAGCTGTGGTGCTCTCCTCGGATGGAATGTACAACCAAGGAGCCAACCCTCTCAACAATTGTGCCCAATGTGCTGCCCCCATTTATGTGCTGGCTTTGGGCGACACTACTCAGCGGCGCGATGCATCTATCACAAATTTGCGATACAATCAGATGGCCTATTTGGGCAATCAGTTTCCTGTAGAAGTGGTGGTGCAAGCCCATCTGCTGAAAGGAAAGCGTTCTACGCTCAGCATCAGCCAAAACGGCACCCGACTATGCTCTAAGGAGATTTTTTATGGCGACAATCCGACCACCATTGCAGAGACCCTCATCCTTACTGCCCAGAAGTCCGGCGTGCAACACTATACTGTGAGCATTACTCCTTGTGAGGGTGAGTACAGCATAGCTAACAATACACGTACAATGGCTGTGGAGGTGATCGATGGTCATCAAAAGATAGCTATTTTGGCTGCTGCCCCTCACCCTGATATCAGTGCTTTGCGCCAAAGCATAGAACGGAATCCCAACTATGAAGTGCAAGTGAGTGTGTTGGACAATACAGTCTCCACGGCGTGGCTGAAAGATTGCAGCCTACTGATACTGCATAACTTGCCTACTGCCACTCAATCTTTAGGACAGATAGTTTCGCTCCATCTTCCCACCATTTACGTGGTTGGTTCTCAAACTGATTTGGCACGTTTCAATGCGCTCCATAGCGGTATGGAGGTGATGGCCAAGTCGCATAAGATCGACGAAGTGACTGCTAGCACAAATAATAGTTTCTCTCTTTTTAACATCAACTCTGACATTTGTTCCCATTTAGAGCAGATGCCTCCGCTGAATGCTCCGTTTGGCACCTATCGCATTAGCGGTAATACCCAGACGCTTTTTTATGCCCGAGTGGGTCAAGTTTCTAGTGATAGACCTTTGATAGCATTTTCCCAGCAAGATGGGGTGCGATGTTCTTTCATCGTGGGTGAAGGGCTGTGGCGTTGGCGGCTGCAAGACTATCTCATGAACGGCAGTCATGTTGATTTCGACCAATTGGTGGAGAAAATGGTGGTCTATACCTCCCTTTCTGCTGCCAAGGAGCGTTTCCGCATAGTTCATCAACATATATATCAGGAGGGTGAACCAGTAGCAATAGAAGCTGAATTGTATAACGACAACTTCGAGCCCATCAACACCCCTGATGTACAAATTAAGATATCTCGATCAACGGACAGCCTAAGTGATGGCAAAGCCCCCTCGCACCATTCGCAAACCTATACCTTCAACCGTTCTGCATCGGGCTATATGCTCCGATTAGAATCCCTTGCACCAGGGCAATATTCTTTCCATGCCAGCACTACCTTCAATGGAAAACAGTACAAAGCCTCTGGCTCTTTCTCAGTGGAGCAGTTAGACCTTGAGCAACTCAACCATGTGGCTGATCATGCTCTCCTCAACACCATGGCTCAAACCACGGGCGGTGCTATGCTGCTGCCCGACGAGTTGAACCAACTGCCCAAACTCCTTGCTGATCGACCCGACCTTAAGCCCGTTCTGTACCCCCACATCCGCTACACTCAAATGCTCGACCTACCGCTGCTTTTCTTGCTCATCATACTGTTGTTGGCAGCCGAATGGGGTCTCAGAAAATATTATCTCAACTAGTCCGTTTCATGTTGTCTATTGTACCACCATCTGCCAAGCATTTCGCTTCTAGCCTCATCCATTCCCATTGGATCAAGGATTCGGGCAAGCTCCTTTCGGCCAACATAGTGGCTCAAGGGGTGGCTTTCCTTGCCTACATGGTGCTCAGCCGACTTTTTACCCCAGCTGACTTTGCATTGTACAACATCTTCTTCAGCTATATTGAGGTGCTGATTATTTTATCTACGGGCAAATATGAATTGGCCATTGTGAAAGCCCATACCGACACCGAAGCGGCTCATCTGTTCCGCATCACGCTTTGGCTTAATGGTATAGTGTCGGCACTGTTGCTTTTGTTGGCTTTGGTGATGGTTCTTTGTGGAGTCAGTTTTATTCCCTTGCCGTCCAGTCTCATATTGCTCATACCTTTGATGGTATTCTTTTGTGGAACTACGCGGGTATATACCTTTGCATTCACCCGTTTTCGTCAGTTTGGTAAGATAGCTGCAAGCGAGGTGGTCACCTCCTTCAGCGGCGTAGGGTTGAAGATACTCTTTGGATTCTTGAATGGAGTGCTGAAGGTTCTTCACACGATGGGCCTTCCTTTGGCCACCGTCATGGGGAAAGTGGCAGGCAACATCTATTATCGTCTGGCCTATTTGCGCCATCCCCTGCCTCCAGCCCCCCGCACAGATACTTGGCGACAGCTAAAAGAGATGCTGCATCGCTATAGCAATTTCCCACGATACTCCGCACCCAAAGAACTGGTGAGTAGTTTTTCGGCCAACCTGCCTTTCATCTGGTTGGGTGCATATTTCAATAATGTACTTATCGGCCTTTTTTCTTTGGCACTCACTTTCACCATGCGTCCAGTCAATATCTTGGCTAACATCTTCGAGAAAATATTTTACCCCTCAACCAATCAGCGTTACATCAATAACCAACCCATTAGGCGTGAAATATATCGCTTCCTTTTGGCACTCAACACATGTGTGGTGCCAGTACTGTTGGTGGCATTCTTCTTTGCCGAACCGATTTTTACCTTCCTCTTTGGCTCCAGATGGATCGGAACAGGGTATTATGTCCGATGCTTGTTGCCGTGGGTTCTGTTCTTGATTAATGCCAATTCGTTAGCATTTTTGCCAAATGTTTTCAATACCCAGCGTGTTGATTTTCTTTTCCAGTTAGTGCAGCTCTTGCTGCGTGTGGTGGCGTTGGCTGTGGGCTGCTATCGGCAGGATTTTGCTTTGTCTATCCTTCTCTTCTGTCAAGTCAGCGCTGTGGTGCAAGCACTCCAAGTGCTGTGGTATCTCTATCAAACACATCGTTACGACCATTCATTGTCTCTCCAAGATCAGTTGCAATCATGATAATACACCTCACCGACCTTTCTCTGCCCGAAGTGCAGATATATTCCCATCTTACCGAAGCTCAGTTGCGCAATCGGCTGGAACCCGACATGGGTATTTTTATCTGCGAAAGCCCCAAAGTGATTCGTGTGGCATTAGATGCAGGATGTCAACCACTGTCCATGCTCTGTGAGGAAAAACATATCCAAGGGCAGGCGGCTGATATTATTGCTCGCTGTCCGGACACTATGCCTGTCTATACTGGCAGTAGAGAACTGCTAGCCTCGCTTACGGGCTACGAGTTGACGCGTGGTGTGTTGGTGGCCATGAGGCGTCCCAAACCAAGAAGTATTGAGGAGATTTGCAGTGGAGGGCAGCGAGTAGTCTTGGTAGATGGAGTGGTCAATAGCACCAACACAGGAGCCATCTTCCGCGCAGCGGCAGCATTGGGTATTGATGCTGTGTTACTCACTCCCACCTGTTGTGACCCACTTAACCGACGTAGCGTGCGAGTGAGTATGGGAACTGTGTTTCAAGTCCCATGGACCTATATCCCTTCTTGGCCTCATCCAGGCATGGCTCAGCTGCAAGCTCTGGGATTTAAAACAGCCGCCATGGCACTCACCCCTGGGGCTGTGCCCATCGACCACCCAGCCCTCATGGCCGAGCCTAAGTTGGTAATAGTGATGGGAACCGAGGGCGACGGACTTTCCCACCAAACTATCAATTCCTGCGATTACCAGGTGGTCATACCCATGACTCATGGAGTGGACTCGCTCAATGTGGCTGCCGCTGCAGCAGTGGCGTTTTGGCAGCTGCGGGTGAGGAAATAAAACATTATTAATGATTATGAAAATGAAATACAATAGAACCATACTGTCCCTCTTTGCTTGCGTTGCCTTGCTTGTGTGTGGATGCGCCAAAGAGGGCTATCCCTCTGGTGGCCCCAAAGACACCACGCCCCCCAAGGTTTTGGCTACCCAGCCATCCAACGGGGCTGCCCATTTTGCTGCCAAAGAATATTCGATAGCATTTGATGAATATGTGAGTGTAAAAGATGCCGAAAACAATATCTTGGTTTCCCCACCGATGAAACACAAGCCGGAATTCACCACTCGAGGACGCAGCGTGGTGGTGAAAATCAAAGATACTTTACTGGCTAATACCACATACCTCTTCCAATTCAAAGGTGGCATAGTGGATTTTAATGAAGGCAATGTGCTGGAAAGTTTTGAATATGTGTTCTCCACAGGTGCTGCCATCGACAGCATGACCATCCGTGGCCGTGTGTTGGATGCTTTTTCGCTGAATCCTCGCGAGGAGGTGGTCACCGTGGTGGCCTATTCCCAACAACAATTGGCCGAATACGATAGCCTTTGCCTCAAGCAAGATACCACCCCCAGCCTTATGCCCAAGACCGATTCTGTGGTAGCCTACGTTCAGCCCATGTACATTACCCGCTGCAATAAAGATGGTTCTTTCGAACTCAACCATCTGCGTCAAGGTCAATATCTGTTGCTAGCGCTCGAGGACGGAGACAAAAACCTCCGTCTGGGGGTAGATGAGGCTGTGGCATTCCTCGATACGTTGGTTGTGGCCCAGCACATGCCAGCTGCCATCGACACCCTTCCCAAGTCCGACTCATCGGTTGTTGCCCAATCCGATAGCATGGCTCAACTCCAATATTCCCCTATCACACCTGTGAGCATGAATATGTCACACCTCAAACGTGAGGTGCAACGAGTACTCAAGGCTGAATTCTCTCGTAGAGGACAGCTCTCCATCATCACTGCCGTTCCGCTCAGCCACCAGTTCTCTCTGCGCCCACTCTCTGCTTCGGCTTCGCTTTACCTCCGCATCTCTCCCACCCGTGACACCATCTCCGCATGGACCGCCAGTCAATCGTGCGACTCTATCAGCCTAGTGCTATGGGATACCAATTACTGCGACACCCTTTCGCTCCAATTTCAATCCCATCAGAAATCTGCCTCCCAAAAATCGTCCAGCAGCATTATCAGCCAAGTGTCAGCCCATCATCCTTTTTTTGACACCCTTTGGATTGCCTTCGGCAATCCCATCAGCCACCTAGCTCATAGTGCAGCCGACAGCGTAGTGGCTGTAACCAATTTGACCGATAGTTCGGTGACCTATTGCGGCGTTCGCCTCATCGACACTTGTATGCCTCGTGGCTATTGGCGTGCTATGATTGATTTCCGCGGCAAGCCAGGCATAAAATACCAGTTGCGCATTCCTCCTCGTCAGTTCTACGATATCTACGACCATCTCAATACCGATTCGCTCATCATCAACACCGAGTTCACCAAGGCCGAGGATTATGGCAACATCATCGTATCTGCCAACATTGCTGATACTGTGCCTACACTCCTGCAGCTCATCTCTGAAGATGGCAAAACCACGTTTCGCCAATACACTATCACCCACGATACTACCCTCTCCTTCCTCCACCTCAAAGCTGGCAAATACCGCATCCGTGCTATCGAGGATACCAACCACGACGGCATCTGGACACCGGGCGACTACTATTGCCGTCGCCAGCCCGAGCGAGTAGTATATTTCGACAAAACGCTCGATCTCCGTGCCAACTGGGACATGGAAGAACGCTGGGAAGTGAAATTTACTGAATGAATAAAGCAAATCTATGATTAAGAAACTGCTCTCGGGGCTGATATGGGTTTTGCTGGCCAACCTGCTGGTCAAGCCGTTTTGGATTCTGGGCATTGAGGTAGGGGTGCAGAATGCTGTAGGCATCGAGCAGTATGGCTTTTATATCGACATTTTCAACTTGGCCTATATCTTCAATATCTTGCTGGATATTGGAGTGACCAATTTCAACACCCGCAACATAGCCCAGCATCCACAGCTCATTTCGCAGCATCTGCCTAGCATTTTGGGCATCAAGTTGGCGCTACTGGGTTTGTATGGTGTGGTCACGCTCTCGGTGGGTCTCCTCTCGGGCTATGGGTCGAGGGAGTTTTGGCTTCTGTTACTGCTGTGTTTCAACCAGTTTCTCAACTCGCTCATCCTTTACCTTCGCAGCAATTTCGAGGGACTGCTGCTTTTTGAGTGGGACAGTCTGCTCAGTGTCCTGGATCGAGTGCTGATGATAGTCATTTGTGGTGCGTTGCTGTGGCTGCCCCATGGCCATGCATTCACTATCCAATATTTTGTCTATGCCCAAACAGCGGCCTACCTCTTGGCAGTGTCCATTGCCCTGGGGCTGCTATGGAGCAAAGTGGGATTTAGCATGCCACGGCTACGGCCTACCTTCACTTTGGCCATTTTGCGCCGCAGCTTGCCCTTTGCTTTGCTGGTGCTGCTCATGGCCAGCTACAATCGTATCGACCCCATCTTGCTCAACAGACTGCTGCCTGCCACTTCGGCCCATCAACAAGCTGGCATCTACGCTGGGGCTTTTCGCCTGCTAGATGCGCTCACGATGGTGGCTTATTTGGTGAGCGTGCCGCTATTGCCCGTCTATGCCAGATTGTGTGCCCAGCTGAAGGACGAACCCCGCGCCGCACAAATGCAGATTGGCCATACAACCCGCATCGTATTCTCGCTCATGATGGTGTTTGCCATAGCCGCTGCCGCCACTTGCACTCACTTGGCGCCCCAGCTGATGTCCTTGCTCTATCACGACCATGCCCAATCCTATGCCAGCGTGTTCCGCATACTGGTGCTGGGCATTGTACCCATATCAATCACCTATGTCTTTGGCACGTTGCTCACAGCACACGGCAGCCTTAGACAGCTCAATTGCTTGGCTTGTATCACGCTTATGATTAATGTGGTCGCTAACCTATGTCTCATTCCCCGTTTAGGGGCTGTGGGGTCGGCATGGGCCAGCTTGGCGGCTCAAAGCTTCATGGCTGCCAGCCAATTGTTGCTGGCTATGCGCATATTTAACATTCGCCCTTCGGCACGCTACATACTAAAGATGACCCTTTATGCGTTATTAATAGTATCCATCGTGGGTGCTAGCCACCTAGCGTGGTGGATCGAAGTGGCGCTGGCTGTAGTTGTATCGTTGGCTCTCAGTTGGTTGTTAGGTGTGGTAAACCCCAAAGAGTTAATATCAATATTGAAAGAAAAGTAACAAAAAATTATATACTATGAAGAAAGCATTTGTTTTTCCCGGACAGGGTGCCCAGTTTGTAGGCATGGGCAAGGATCTATATGAAAATAGCGCACAGTGTCGCGACATGTTTGAACGTGCCAACGACATCGTGGGTTTCCGCATTACCGATTTGATGTTTGCTGGTACCCCCGATGATTTGAAGCAGACCAAGGTGACTCAGCCTGCCGTGTTCCTGCACAGTGTGATCATGGCCAAATATCTAGGTGATCAATTCCAACCCGATATGGTGGGTGGTCACTCGCTGGGCGAATTCAGCGCATTGGTGGCTGCTGGTGCAATGGATTTTGACGACGGCCTGCGTCTGGTGTCGGCTCGTGCCAACGCCATGCAAAAATGCTGTGAATTACGCCCCTCCACCATGGCCGCCATCGTAAAACTGGACGACAAAACAGTAGAAGACGTCTGTGCAGCCGTTACAGAAGAGGGTTTTTTGGTTGTGCCTGCCAACTACAACACCACTGGCCAGCTTGTAATCAGTGGTACGGTGGAAGGTGTGGCCAAAGCATCTGACCGACTCAAAGAGCTCAAAGGCCGTGCGCTGCCACTGGCCGTGGGTGGTGCTTTCCATAGTCCGCTGATGGAGCCTGCCCGAGTGGAACTGGCTCAGGCCATAGAAGCCACCAACTTCCACCAACCCATCTGCCCCTGCTATCAGAATGTGAATGCACTGCCCGTTAGCGACCCTGCTCAGATTAAGGAAAATCTTATTAAGCAGCTCACCTCTCCCGTCCGCTGGACTGCCACCGTGCAGAACATGCTCAAAGATGGTGCAGAAGAATTCATTGAGGTGGGACCTGGCACAGCCTTGCAAGGCATGATCAAGCGCATCGATCCTCAAGCCAACGCTCATAGTGCGCTGTAAGGTTTAAGAAATTATTAATTCAATGGTGGGAGCCACGTTGAGGGGTGAAAAAACGCCTCATCAATTGGGCTCCCATTTTAATATAAGACTATATTTTTGCATCGTGGCACGAAAGTATTTATTGTTATTGACTATCTTCATCGCTTCACAAATTGTGGTAAAAGGGCAAGTGTATGTGGGAATACATGGTGGCGGCACGTTACCGCAGGGCAATTATGCAGAATCGCGTATGAGTGACAATGGGTGGATGATGACTCAAGGCCATCAGTTTTTTGCTGGAGCTGGCAAGGGATGGGCTGGTGGAGTGGATGTAAGTGTGGCCATGCCGTTCCACCCTTCGCTGGAGGTTGCACTGAGTGCCGAGTGGATGATGGGCGGGATGAACCGCGATGTGCGCGAATACTATCAGTATGTCTATTCCCTCCGCTATAGCACCTGCAGCAAATATGAGATGAAGTTGCCGCAGTATGTGAATATTCCATTACTGGGCGGGGTGAGGTATGCTTTCCCTGTCACTCGTGGTGTGGATTTTTACGGCGAGGCAATGGCGGGTGTGAGTTTCCGTCGTATCAGCGATTGGACGTTGGCCTATGCCAGCGGCGATTGGACCACCTCCAGCGGGCAGTATTTTGAGGATTACAACAATATAGATATCCGATCCTATGTGCCAAAGCACGCTTGGGCTTATCGGCTAGGTGCGGGTTTTATCTTGCTGAAGAAATTCACCCTTGGAGCTTCGTTCAGCGTGATGGGTTCGGCACCGCTAGAGTGGAATCGCACCACCACCACCCGCTATAGTGTCTATGGCCAGCCTGTGGAACGAACAATAGAGGATCATGTTGTGCACCATGAGGTCAACCCCACCATGGTAATGGTACAACTAGGTTATAGGCTCAACCCTTTTGGTCGCAGAACGGTGCAAGACTGGTAGCCTCTGAGCGATACCGAAATGAGACGTGCCCGCTGCATGATTGGCAGCAGGCACGTTCTGTTTTTGTCTAAAAAAGGAGAGTCAGTTAATCATCGGCAATGGATTTGGTCTTAGCGCGGCGCAGCTGGAAATCACGTCCTAGGTATTTCTCCCTCACGTCGGGGTCGGCGGCCATCTCTTCAGGAGTGCCGTGGTGTAGTACTTTGCCCTCGTACAGGAGATAGGCTCGGTCGGTGATGGAGAGGGTCTCGTGCACGTTGTGGTCGGTAATAAGGATGCCGATGTTGCGGTCTTTGAGGTGAGCCACAATATCTTGTATGTCTTGCACGGCAATGGGATCAACACCGGCAAAGGGCTCGTCAAGCAGAAGGAATTTAGGGTCGTTGGCCAGCGCACGGGCTATCTCGGTGCGACGACGCTCGCCACCAGAGAGCTGGATACCTTTGCTGTGGCGTATTTTGTTGAGCCCAAATTCTTTGATTAGCGACTCGCATTTTTGGCTGCGTTGCTGTGAGTCTAAGTCTTTGCGGAATTGGAGGATGGACATGATGTTGTCTTCCACCGTCATTTGGCGGAAGACGGATGCCTCTTGGGCCAAATAGCCCACGCCTAGTTGTGCTCGGCGATACATGGGCATTTTTGTTATCTCTGTGTCGTCCAAAAATACTTTGCCCGAATAGGGCTTGATGATGCCCACTATCATGTAGAAAGTGGTGGTTTTCCCAGCGCCATTGGGGCCAAGCAGCCCCACAATTTCGCCTTGATTCACGCTCACGCTCACCTCTTTCACTACGGTGCGTGACCGATATATTTTCACTACGTTGTCAGTTCTGAGTTCCATGAAGGGTATTGGTTTAGGGGGGGTGAAGTTAAAAGTATCAGATAATTCCTTCGCGCAGCACGTCGTGCAGGTGCAGCACACCAAGGTATGTGCCTTGGGTGTCCACCACCAACAACTGAGTGATGGAGTTGGTGCGCATGATGTGAAGCGCATTAACGGCATACTCGGTGGGGGACACACACTTGGGTGTGGAGGTCATGATATCGGCTGCGGTGAGGGAGTCGAACGAAGTGTTGGCTTTGATCATGCGGCGGAGGTCGCCATCGGTCACTATGCCCAACAGCTGGCCTCCGTCAGCATTGGCCAACACAGCTGTGCAACCCAGCCGTTTGGAGGTCATCTCTAGTATGGTGTCGCGTATGGAGGTGTCAGGATTGACGGCGGGTTTCTCATTCTGGATGTAGAGATCGGACACACGCATGTATAGCTGTTTGCCCAAGGCACCGCCAGGGTGGAAGCGGGCAAAGTCGCGGGCGCTGAAATTGCGACATTCTATCAGGGCCACGGCCAAAGCGTCGGCCATCACCAGCTGGGCTGTGGTGCTGCTGGTGGGAGCCAGGTTGTTGGGGCAAGCTTCGTGAGGAACAGTGGTGTTAAGCACGATGTCGGCCTCGTTGGCCAAGAATGACTGGGTGTTGCCCACAATGGCAATGAGTTTGTTGCCGAAATTTTTCACTAGCGGGATGAGTACTTTAATTTCTGGAGTGTTGCCACTTTTGGAGATGCATATCACCACATCGCCGGGTTGTATCATGCCCAGATCGCCATGGATGGCGTCGGCGGCATGCATGAATAAAGCGGGAGTGCCTGTGCTATTGAGTGTTGACACCATTTTGGCAGCTATATTGGCACTTTTGCCAATTCCAGTGACAATTACTCTACCAGAGGCCGAAAAAATGGTTTCCACGGCCTCAGCAAAGCCGTTATCGATGAGTTTTTCTAGACCCTCTATAGCTTTTTTTTCATCGGCAATCACCTGAATTGCAATATTCTGTATGTCTTGTTTTGACTTCAATGGTAGTTTTTTTTATTAATTTGAAGAATTTTTGCTAACTTTGAACTGCAAAATTACATCTTTTTTTTGGATTATGATAGATTTGCAGACAAAGTTAAAAGAAATATTTGGTTTTGACAACTTTAAGGGTGACCAAGAATCCATCATTCAGAGTCTTTTGGATGGCAATGACACCTTTGTAATCATGCCCACGGGCGGTGGCAAATCGCTCTGCTATCAGCTGCCCGCCATGATTTGCGAGGGCACAGCCATAGTGGTGTCTCCCCTTATTGCATTAATGAAAAACCAGGTGGATGCTGTGCGCTATACTTCTGGCCAAGATTGCGTGGCACATTTCCTCAACTCTTCGCTTTCTCGTCTCCAAACCAAAGAGGTGAAAGACGATCTACTGCAAGGTGGCACAAAGCTCCTCTATGTGGCTCCCGAAACGTTGGGCAAGGAGGACACTGTGGAGTTTCTCAAACAAATTCCCATCTCCTTCTTTGCCATCGACGAGGCTCACTGCATATCAGAGTGGGGGCACGACTTTCGCCCTGAGTACCGCCGTCTGCGCGATGCTATCAATCTCATCAATCCTCGGGTGCCCATCCTCACCCTCACTGCCTCCGCCACGCCCAAAGTGCAGCAGGACATTATCCGCAACTTGCGTATGGAAAATGCGCGTGTGTTTGTGTCCTCCTTCAATCGCCCTAACCTTTATTACGAAGTTCGCCCCAAAAACAGCGATGCCAGAGAACTCCACAAAGAGATTATCAAATTCATTCGCGACAACCAAGGCAAGTGCGGAATCATCTATTGCCTCACCCGAAAGCGGGTGGAGGAATTGGCCGAGTTACTTCAGCTCAACGGCATAAGGGCATTGCCCTATCACGCTGGCCTCGACAACAAGGTGCGTGCCGAGAATCAAGACAAATTTCTGATGGAAGAGGCCGATGTGATAGTGGCCACCATCGCCTTTGGCATGGGTATAGACAAACCCGATGTGCGCTTTGTCATCCACTACGATATCCCCAAGAGCCTCGAAGGATATTACCAAGAGACAGGTCGCGCCGGCCGCGATGGGGGCGAGGGACGTTGTATCCTCTTCTACAGCGAACATGATGTTGAGAAACTCAACAAGTTTTTTACCGACAAAAATATTACAGAACAAGAGTTGGCCAACCAGCTCATTCAAGAGATGGTGTCCTATGCCGAGTCGTCGGTGTGCAGGCGACTCAACCTGCTGCGCTATTTCGGTGAGGATTATCCCGCCATGTCATGCGGCTGCTGCGACAACTGCCTCCACCCCAAGCCCACTGTGCCAGCCAAAGAGGAGATGCAATACGCCCTCGAAACCATCCAAGCATCCAAGCAGGCCTTCAAAGCCAAGGACATAGTAGATATCATGCTGGGGCACCGCACCAACAACACCAAAGTCTATCGCCTCGACAGCCTTGATCAATGGGGACAGGGCACCGACCACGACAGCCTCTTTTGGAAGGCCGTCCTCCGCCAAGCCGTTTTTGAGAAACTTCTCACCAAGGAAGTGGAACTCTTCGGTGTGCTGAAACTCACACCCGCTGGCACCAAGTTCATCAAGCACCCCTATGATATTGCTGTGGCATGCGACCATAATTATTCATCCCCTTCCGACGAGGAAGAAATCACCTCTGCTGCAGCCTCGGCTTCGGCCGCAGACGAAGCGCTGTATATCCAGCTCAAAGGTTTGCTCAAATCCATCGCCCAGCGCGACAAACTGCCCCTCCACGTCATCTTCGAGGATCGTTCGCTCAAAGACATGACCATCCAATACCCCTGCACCATTGAGGAACTCAGCCGTTGCCAAGGCGTGGGTATAGCCAAAGCCAAGAAGCACGGACAACCCTTTGTGGACCTTATCAAATCTTATGTGGAGGACAACGAAATAGAGCGTCCCCAAGACTTTGTGGTGCACACGACCGCCCACAAGTCCGAGAACAAAGTCCATATCATTCGTGCCATTGATAGCCGCAAGTCGCTGGACGATATCGCCTCTGGCAAAGGTCTCACGCTTCAGCAGCTCATGTCAGAGATGGAGCGCATTATCTCTTCTGGCACAAAGCTTAATATCGACTACTACATTAACGAAAATATCGAAGAAGAACACCAAGAGGTGCTTTTGGACTATTGGCGCGAATCTGAGAGCGGCGATCTCCAAGAGGCTTTCGACGAATTCTCCGACGACCCCGACTACACCGAGGATGAAATACGTCTCATGCGTATCAAATTTCTATCCGACTATGGACACTAATTCATTGGCTTAGAGGAGTCGCATTTATAACATTGTTTAACCTTAAAAAAATACATAACATAATGACACCTGGAATTAAAGGACACATCGAACGTACAGTAACACCCGAAGTCTGTGCCGACCGTATTGGCAGCGGCCTTGTGCAAGTATTTGCCACCCCCATGATGATTGCCTTGATTGAGCAAACTTGTCTCGAGAGCGTGGCACCCCACCTCGAAGAGGGACAAGGCACCGTTGGCACGCTAGTCAATGTCTCCCATTGTGCAGCATCTCCAGTGGGCATGAAAGTGTGGTGCGATAGCGAGCTTGTGGAAGTGGATCGCCGCCGCCTTGTTTTCAGCGTCAAAGCCTATGACGAATGTGGCCTCATTGGTGAAGGCACCCACGAACGTTTCATCATTGACTCTGCAAAGTTTCAAGCCAAGATCGACAGCAAAAAATTATAGGATTCAAAACCATAGAACGACTTGTGTGGCGCGGAATTCCGCATCCGTAATATTTTATTATGCTTCGCTTTTTCCTCTTTCTTGCGCTTCTGTTGCTGGTGCAGCATAGCATGGCTCAGTCCACTCCGCCTGAGCCTTTCGGACCTATCCCTACCGACGACCAAGTGCGTTGGCAACGGATGGAAATGAACATGTTCTGCCATTTCGGCCCCAACACTTTCTCTGGCCTCGAATGGGGAGAAGGCACAGAAGCCGAAGATATGTTCTGTCCTACCCAGCTCGACTGTGATCAGTGGACAGCCGTGGCGCGTGCTGCTGGATTTCGTGGCATCATTATCACGGCCAAACATCATGATGGTTTTTGTCTTTGGCCCAATCCGGCAAGCAACCACACCGTGCGCCAAAGCAAGTGGCAGGGCGGCAAAGGCGATGTTTTGCGCGAGCTCTCCCGCGCTTGTCGTAAGGCCAACTTGAAATTCGGTATCTACATCTCGCCCTGGGATCGCAATGCCCCCACCTACGGCACACCTGAATATAACAACACTTTCCGCCAAACCCTAGAACATGCGCTCACTCATTATGGTCCCATCTTTGAGCAATGGTTTGATGGTGCTTGCGGAGAGGGACCCAATGGCAAACGCCAAGAATATGACTGGCCGCTGTTCAACTCTACTGTCCTCAGATACCAGCCAAACGCTCTTATATTCAGTGATGTGGGGCCCGGATGCCATTGGATGGGTAACGAGAATGCCGTCAATGGCGAGACTTGCTGGAGTCGCCTCTCCACCCATGGATTTGCGCCAGGCAAGGCTTCTCCCTCCTTGGACACGCTCAATCAGGGTCAGCGAAATGGACAGCATTGGATTCCTGCCGAAGCCGATGTGTCAATTCGCCCGGGGTGGTTCTACCATGCTTCAGAGCACCCCAAATCCCTTCATCAACTTCTTTCCATTTATTACACCAGCGTGGGGCGTAATGCGCTGCTGTTGCTCAACGTGCCGCCCGATAATCGCGGCCTTATCCCTGCCGAGGACTCTACTCGCCTTGTGGAATTTCGCCAGGCGCTCAACGCTATCTTTCGTCGCGATTTGACCAAGGGAGCTCGAGCCCTCTCGCCCTACACCCGAGATGGAGGCAATCAGCAGTTTGCTGCTCACCATGTGCTTGACACCAACTACCATTCATATTGGACCGTGGATGACACTTGCCTCAATCCCACCCTTGACATCAACCTGCTGCGGGCCACCACTTTCAACCGCATCATGCTCCAAGAGTATATTCCGTTGGGCCAGCGGGTGGAGGCTTTCGAGGTGTGGGCGATGCAGAATGGCATATGGCGCAAGGTGTCTGCTGGCACCACCATTGGCTATAAGCGCATCCTCCTCACTCAACCCATCACCACCCACGCCATTCGCATCCGTTTGACAGGTAGAGCATGTCCCGTGATCAATCGTGTTGCCCTGTTTATGGATAATATCTATGAAGAGAATTAGCTTACCACGTCAGCTCGTTGGCCATTTGGCATGTTTTGGCGCTTATGCCATCTTTGGCTTTAACATCATCTTCTGCAAGGATATCTCCAATCAGAGTATCCTTTCTCCAGAGGTGCTGTTTGCTTTCCGTGCCATAGGAGCAGGAGTGCTTTTTTGGTTGCTTGGGTTGTTCACCCCCCGGGTGCATGTGCCTGCGCGTGACCTCTTGGCCATGTTTGGTGCCGGGTTCATCGGCTTGGTGATGCCTCAGATGACGTTTCTATATGCCGTGGGTATGACCACGCCCGTGGATTTGTCGGTGGTCAACTCCATCACTCCTATCATGACCATGTTTGTGGCTGCCATCTTCCTCAAAGAGCCCATCACTTGGCAGAAAGCTGGCGGAGTGGTTGTCAGCTTTGCTGGCGTGGTGTGGCTCATCCTTCAGTCGGCCCATGCTAGTGGCGTGCAAAAGAGTTCGCCCTTGGGCATAGCTCTCACCATCCTCAATGCTTTCTGTTTTGCCCTTTATCTGGGCGTGTGCCGCCCCATTATTCAACGCTACGATGTGATTACGCTCATGAAATGGATGTTCCTTTTTGCGTTGCTCATCATTCTGCCTTTCTCCGTCAGAGGAATTTTGCACACCCATTATTCTGAGGTTTCAACCCAGGTGTGGCTAGAGGTGGCCTACCTCATATTCTTTGCCACATTCGTGGCCTATTTTCTCATCCCGCTTGGCCAGCAGCGCATACGGCCCACCTTGGTGAGCATGTACAATTATCTTCAACCCATCATCGCTTGTGTGGTGGGTGTGGCCTTGGGCATGGATCGCCTTACGGCCACCAAGGTGCTGTCCGCCGCCCTCATCATAGCCGGCGTGGCCATCGTAAACCGCAGCAGGGCCAAGGAAGGTTGATGAGTGCTAAGGTTGGACACTTTGCCTATCGCAAAAAAAGTATTATCTCCTTAACTTCGTCAATAAATGCGCTGCCTCCATCGTCACTAAGGGCTCCTATTTCATTTTTCAGAATTTTAGTTTTTTAGTTTTTTAGAATTTGGTACCCCTAGCAACGGAAACGAGTGTTAAATTATTTTTATAATATAATATATAATATTTATATTATATATTATATTATAACCCATGGTGCCCCACCATACCCCCTACCTACCAAAAACTAAAAAACTAAAAACTAAAAAACTAAAAAAATACATTGTACCCTTCGCAGTCACGAACCCCATATCTCCTCGTTATCAACCATATATCTGCTCGCAAGCAACCATATATCTCCCCGCTCAGGAGTGTGCAGTTTCCCAAAAAAGTGCAAAACCAACACCTCTCGCACACATTCATCGGTGGCAGAATTGCTGCTTTTTGCTTTTTCTGCTATAAAAGTAGCCGTTTTGCCTTGTGTCATCGGCTGGTGGATATTTTCTTGCACGTTGCATCTTTGACCCAATGTTGAGTGAAAGTATGGAGTAAAATTTGCTCATTGAATGAAAAACACACACCCTTTGGATGTGTGTTTTTCAGTTTTTTGTTTATACTTTTGGTATTCCAAGTGATGAAAGTGAGTTCTATACATTCCACATTCCCTAGAAAGCAATTTATAGCATCCACTTGAATTTTATCTTTCGCGCCGATCAATGACCTTGTTGAGGTGGTAGCGGCGGCCGGTGGCTGGCTCAATGGCGTCAATAAACTGTTGGTCGAACCCCGGAGTGGTGTAGCGTCCACGGATCACTTGCCCGTTTTCATCCACGGGTCGCACCACTTGGTCGTTGTATCGCACTATCAGGTGCTTGGCCAGTTTATCCCAGCGTTCCATCATCCGCTGGGTGTAAGCAATGCTTTTTGTGTTGAGATAAGCCTGCCTATCGCCCGGAGTGAGCAAGGCGATGGCATTTAGCACCGAATCTTGATCGGCCCAATAGTAGTCCTCTAGTTCCTTTTGGGCTTTCCGCAAGTCGTCTATCATCATGGAGTATCGTGGATAAATCATGTTGGCCACCCAGTTGTTGAGCCAAAAGGCCGACTCGAATGAGAATTCGTTGCGAGGATTGTTCTCGGGGCGGAATGGGTCAGGCACTTGGGTGATGCAGCAGTAGAGCGGCACGTAAGCTACCATATTGGCGTCATCGCAGTTGAACCATGTTACGCCGCCCACATCGTTGGGCAGCCACGAGCGCATTTGGCAAGTCATGGTGAATCCCGATTGTTGTGTGGCAATAGCGCGCTCGCGGAAGAGGTGAGAGCCGTTGGAGGCTTGGAAATGCATGGGAAGCGGGCGAACGGGCGACGACCATGGCCCAGCCGTCATGTCGGCGGTCATGTCCAGCGGGGTGCCTTCAAAATGGTCGCGCATATCTTGCTGCACTTCTCTTAGCGTAAGAGGCTTGTCGGGCTTTATCCAAAGCGGTAGGTGGTCGCATTTGTCAAATTCGCCATTGATGTAGGGCAAGTATTTGTCCATCTCGGCGGTGTTGTAGTGATGGCGGAAGAAGCTCCACACGCGAGCATCGGCATATCGTACGTTTTCGAAATCGATGGGGCAATAGGCATCGCGGAAGGAAAAATCTTCGGCTGCACCTTGGAAGTAGCCTCGCTGGCGTGCAAAGTCTATCACGTCGGCTGCATAGACGCACGCTACTTCGGGGCGCATGATTTGCTGGATTCGTCCGCTGGATAGGCTCTTGTAGGATTTCTTTTGCTCGAGTGGGAATTGTCGGATGCGGCTAAGGTTGGCATGGGCGCAGATGCAGTCGTCAGGTACTCGCAGTGCTACCCACACGGCCCCTTTCTGGCCAGGTCCTTTGCCAATGATTTCCATGATCCATGCTTCGGCCGGATCGCAGATGGTGAGGGTTTCGCCGCTAGAGTTATAGCCGTATCGCTCCACCAACTGGGCTATGCAACGAATGGCTTCGCGAGCATTGGCAGAGCGCTGAAGGGTGAGGCGCATGAGGCTGAAATAGTCGAGCAGCCCCTCGGCGTTGACCAGCTCTAGGCGACCATCAAAGGTGGTTTCAACAATGGTTAGTTGTTTCTCATTCATGAGCCCTACCACGTTGTAGGTGTATTCAACTTGGTCAACATATTGTCCTTCGTGGCTGGGTCCCCACCCGTGAATGGCAATTTTTTCGCCTGGTGTGTGGCGGCCGGCTGGGCTGTAGAAGAGTGAGCCGGAGAAACCAAAACCATCGCAGTTGTAGCTGCACATGACGCTGCCGTCGGCTGATGCAAGTTTGCCCACTATGAGGTTGGTGCAAGCTAGGGTGTGGCTTGCTGCTAGCAGGAGGATGAAGATGGATAAGATGTGCTTTTTCATTGTTTGTTGTAGAGGGTGTTTTATGGGGTGAGTTGATTGCGAATCATGCGCGACATGTACGACTGGATGGCGGCTTGGAGGCGCAGCAGGTGTGTGTGTTGGCGCTGAATTTCGTTGGAGTCGGAAGCCATATTGTGCTTCATGAGCGGGTCTTGATCGGTATGGTAAAGCCCCACCACTTGAGCGCCATTGTAGAGGAGGCAGAGATTTGGTGATATGTATTGGTAGATGCCATTGTTGTAGTTGATGGCATAGGTGCTGTCGGCAGGGGTGTGCAGAAGGTCGATACCAAATGCCAGATAGGGCCTGCTGCAGCCGATGGTGCCCATGAGGGTGGGCAGTATATCAGTTTGCTGAGCTATGGCATTGCTCTGCCCTCGGGGCAATCGGCCTGATGGGTCGAAGATTACCAGCGGCACACGATAGATGCCCAAGGGGGTGGAGTAGAGTTGCTGTTCGGTGTGGTTGGTATGGTCGGCGGTGATGACGAAGATGGTGTTGGCATACCAGGGCATGCTGCTGGCGGTGTGGAAGAAGCGGCGTAGCGCTTGGTCGGTGTAGCGTACGCAGGTGTAGATGGGGTGGCCGGGTTGCGAGAGGGAGGATTGATATCGCTCGGGCACAACGAAAGGGTGATGTGAGGTGGCTGTGAAAACCGAGGTGACGAAAGGCTGAGGCATTTGGCTCATGCTGGCGGCATAGAACTGGAGGAATTCTTCGTCCCAGATGGCCCAGGTGCCGTCAAAATCGTCCATGCCGTTGAAGTGTGGGTCGGCGCAGTACTCGGTGCGACCGTAGTAATGGGCAAAACCAGCTGTGCGTGCAAAGGCTTGAAATCCCATGGAGCCGTTCTCAGCTCCGTGGAAGAATGCGGTGTGATAGCCTTGCTTGGCTAGTTCTCCAGCAACGGAACTGACATCGTTGAGTGAATAGTTGGTGACAAAAAATGGCTCTACATACATTGGGATACTAGAGAGAATGGACGGCATGGCATCGATGCTTTTGCGCCCATTAGCAAAGCAGTTGTTGAATGTGAGGCTGTGTTGAGCTAGGGAGTCGAGGAAAGGTGTGTGTCCTGTGTAGGTGTTGAAGTGCCCCCAATATTCTGTAGCCATGGATTCGAGGATGAGTATCACCACGTTGGGCTTAGTCTGCAACACTGGAGGTGTGGGTTGGTGAATGGGTGTGTAGAGTGAGTCGAGTTGGTCGGGGGTGAAGTATGCTGGGTCTTGGAAAGTGGTTTTGCCGCAGGTGCGAATGATTGAGAAGGGTGTGTTGAGCACGATTGCAGCTTGAGATGGTTGGAGCACGTACTGGTTGGCATTGCTTATGGCAATGGGTCTTATGGCTGTAGAGAAACCGCCGCGGATGCCACCAATGGCCAGCATCACTCCCAGCACCGTGGCTATGATGTGGGCAGGATAGTAGATGCCTGGATGCAAATGGCTTCGGCGATGGGTTGCCCCCCTCTTGACACTCGGCAGACCCAAGAAGACGAGCACCCAAATAAATACTATAGCAACTACCACAAGATACCAGTGATGAATGAGTTCGGTGAAAAAGATGTTGGAAAGATTGCTCTCATGACAGAATTCGCTAAAGAAGGACCACGTGGTGCGTCGCCCGCCATAGCGAGAATATACGGTGTCGATAAGGTTGATCGTGAGCATGATGGCATTGACACCCACAAAGAGACTCTTGAGCATGAGTCGATAGGGACGGCTCTCTTTCCATTGCGGTGGCAGCGGTAGGAGTGTGAGCAGGATGAGCAAGATGTTGGTGTAGCAAATGGCAGCAGTGTCAAACCTGATTGAACCCCGCAGCAATTGTGGGATTGAAAGCTGATGAAAGTCGGCACCGTAGATATCCCAGAACTCCCACACATACACCACCCGGCTGACGAAATAAAGGATATACAATATGGCCAGGTTTGATAGTAGTTGACGTAGGGTAGATCTCATGATGGGGAGGTGCTAGGGTGAAGACTTTTAGAATTGAAAGTAGATGAATGGTTGCAGGTCGGCAGTGATAAATTGGTAAGCCACAAACACACCAGCCACCACCACCACCAGCATAAGCCAAAGTGGCATCATTGCAAACCATAGCCGGTATCGACGTTTGAATCGCTCGGGCAACCAGTGGATGATCATGCCAATGAGGAAAACGATGAAAACGGAGGCATAGTTATGCAGGATGGGGGGGATATGTTCGAAGTTCCACTGCCCGCCGATGCGTTCCACCATGTGGGTTGCCGTCTGCCATGCCACCTCATTGGCCTCGGCAGGATCCAAATTGGACCCGCTACGGAAGAAGAGTCGAGTGAAGCTGATGAACATAAAAGTCAAGAATGTGTTCCAGACCATAGTGACCACCTCCTTGAACTTGTAGCTTCGGTAATGGCTACCCATGAAACCTGGAACGATATTCAGCAAGATGATGGCTGCGGCTATAATCATGAATGCAAAGTGGAACATGCTGAGCGCCGGGCATGGATAGAGGTGGAAAGCATATTTAATGCCTAGATAAAGCAGCGAGATGACAATCATGCGTGGCCATGGTCCCCACTTCTTCCAAGTTTTATACACCAAAATGCCTAGGCCGTTGAGTGCACCCCAGGTAATAAAGTTGAAGGAAGCTCCATGCCACATACCGCCCAAAAGCATGGTGTCGAAGTTGTTCAGGTTGGTGTTGAAATCGCGTCGGTGACTGGGGATGCACACATATACCAGCGCTAGCACCGCCACCAATGTCAAAGCACCTATAGTGACGTATTCATTTTTGGCCATCAAAGCCACCACAGCCAGCATAGCCGTGGGGATGAGGTAAGTGCCCAGGGTGCCTTGGCGGTTGCCTCCAAGTGGTATATAAAGATAATCTTTCAACCAGTTGGAGAGCGAGATATGCCATCGTTTCCAAAAACCAGCGGCATTAGTGGCCTTGTAGGGCGAGTTGAAATTCTTGGGCAGGTAGAAACCCATGAGCATGGCCACACCAATGGCGATGTCGGTATAACCCGAGAAATCGGCATAGACCTGTAGTGAATAAATCAGCAAGGCCGAGAAATTCTCAAATGAAGTGTATAGGAGAGGATTGTCAAAAACCCGATCAACAAAAGATACGGCAAGATAGTCGCTGAGGATAAGTTTTTTGAACAATCCGTTCATAATCCAAAACACGGCTATGCCGAATTGGCGACGCGAGAGAAAATATGGTTTGTAGAGTTGGGGAATGAATTGGTCGGCACGGATAATGGGTCCTGCCACCAGCTGGGGGAAGAATGTGGTGTAAAAACCAAAGTCAAGGATGTTATCGGCATGGCGCACTTTGCCTCGATATACATCTACGATATAACTGATATTTTGGAAGGTGAAAAAGCTGATGCCCACTGGCAAAATGATGACGGAGGCGATGCTGTAGTGGGTGGAAGCGATGGTGTTGAAGATGTCTGTAAAAAAATAGGCATACTTGAAATAGCAGAGCACGGCCAGATTTACTATTACGCCTATTATCATGAGGGTGTGGCGGCTCTTTTGTGTGGAGCGGCCTGTGCGGTCTTGGCGTGCGCTCAAGCGGTCGAACCAAATGCCCAGAAAATAGCCCACAATAGTGGATAGGATGAGCAATGCCACATAGTTGCCAGAGGTTTTGTAGTAGAAGAATAAGCTCACTAAGAAGAGGTATCCGTTTCGCCATAGGCGGCGGGCGCGTCCCATACGCTCATGGGTGGGCAGATGCGTCAGCTTGCGTTGGGCGTGTTGTTCGCCCACCGACACGATGAAGCAAAAGCCCGCATACGCCAACGCGAAAAACACCCAGAAATGAATCTGCGTAAAGAGCAGCGGGTGTGAGTTGTCGAAGGAAAAAAGGTTATTCAGGTAAATAAGGAAATCTGTCACTGTCTATTTTTTTTGTGGTGGTGGATGTTTGGTTGCGGAGAGGGGTACGACTCTCTTGCGGTTTGGGTTTGCGTCGTAAGCCACGTGGTAGAGGACGTTCCTTGGAGTCTTTAGTTTCAAGGTGTTTTGTAGAAGGCTCTTGGCGTGAGGGTTTGTGGTTGACCACCTTTGCTGGCTTCCAGTCTTTTTGCAGTTCGCGATCGAGTGCTTGGTAGAAAAGATCACCAATCAGCTGATAGCCAGAACGAGTAAAATGTACTTTGTCGGCTTGTGCTAGTCCGGCATTTTGCCATTGGGCCATGGATTTAAGTCCACCCATTATTTCGAATTGATCCCACACAGCTCCACCTGTGATGGCAGCCAAGCGATAGCATACTTCGCGCACTAATAGTCCATTGGTGTTCACTGAATAGCTGCGACGGCCAGTTTTGCGGTAGCAGTCGTTGTTGGTGATGAAGATAAAAGCACAATTGGGGCTGACCGCCTTGATGGAGTCGCACAGGCGAAGATAGTTTCTTTTGAATGCTACAGAGTCAAAGTCTTTGCCGTGAGCATCGTTGATGCCGATGCCGAAGATTACTAGGTCGGGTCGTAGGAGTCGAAGATCGTTGATTAGGGAACACTTGAAATAGTCGGGAACCGCAGCACCATTTACACCAATCGAACTGTAAGTGATGCCTGATTGACGATTGCTTAGGTATATGCCTTGGAGGGTGAATTCTTGGTTTTCGTGGCACGGTAGCACTACCTCAAAGGAATCTACACTACTTTGGAGATTGAAGTGGAAACGATGATTGGCTGTGTCAATATAAGAAGGATGCATCTCGGCACCACCACAATTGAGGCGAGGTACCACTCCTTGTGGCGAACGGCCAAGCACCGTTAGGCGGGTGGTGTTGTAATTGTATTTTGGTTCGTTCAAAATGATTTGGATGCGCGAAGGTGTGTTGGCAGCCGTCACAGCAATGCCACAAAGTCCCATGGGGTGTTCGGGCTGACGATAAACATTGCGAGTGAGTATCATCTTCTCTTTGCAGTGTACTTTGTAGTCGGACGGATTGTTGCACTTGGCAGCAGCTGAGTAAGGAAAGAGTAACCCACGGCAACCTATGGATTTGGGATAATCATTATAGATGTTGGTACGGATGCGATTTGGTAGAGTTCCGGCTTGGACATGGGAACCTCCTATGTGGATAATATTAAGGTTGCCTTGTCCAGTAGAGGTGACTCGTTGCCATTTCTGAAATAGAAACTGCATGGGTGCGGAGGTAGAGTCGTAGTGAAGTCGGTTGGCGCTATATTGCACAAACGAGTATTGGTTTTGAGCAAAGATGGAGTTTGTGGCGGATGTGGTAAGGCACACCGCAATGATGAGGGCTAGAAATTTCAACCTATTCACTGAGGGTCTCCTTTCGTAATTTATATACGTTATACATATTATCAAATGCTTTGGCTAATCGGTCTCCCATGATGTCCACTCCCTTGGTGGTGAAGTGGATATAGTCGGGTCCACTCAGCCCTTGGTTGACCCATGCCACCATGGACTGATGGCCGCCCATGGCATGATAGATGCTCCAGTAGGCTGCACCGTGTGCATTGGCGGTGGCTTGCAGTTTTTGCACCAATTTGCTCAAGGCAGGGTAGGAGGTGAGTTCTCCGTTGATGTTGGTGCTCATATCAGAGGGACCGATGAAGAGTATCTTGGCTTGGGGACAACAACTGTGGACTCGGTCAATCTGTTCGCCCATTCTGTTGCAGTAGGCATCAATGGATTTGTCGCCGTTGATGTAGGGTACCGAGTTACCACCGAACTGGAGGATGATGAGACCTATGTCCATAAAACTGTAGGCGGAGGTTAGTTGGTCTCGGTTGATTTGGGTGAACTGGGTGCCAGAGCAGCCGCGCATGGGTATGTTGTCCACTGCTACGCCGGGACCATCATCCACCATGATGCCGTATATGTCGGCTGTTCCGTTTACTGAAAGATTTATAGATGTGGTGGCCGAATCGAGTTTCCAGCTCATGACGTGCACTCCTTCTTCTTCGCAGGTTTGGTCGTTTGTGTAGGAACCTTTGCGGTCGGCAAAATGAACAGACAGTGGACCTGGACGATTGTTGAAGATGAGCTTGAATTGTGAGAAACGGCGCAGGCGGTTGTCGCAACTATGGTGGGTGGCGGCACTGATAGTGGAAGATGCACTACCCGTGACGCGGAAGTCTTGAATCATGGGGCCATAGTTGCCTCCAGCTCGCACAACGGTGCTGTCGCCAAAAGGTGATTGACGCACAAGAGAACCTGTGCCATAAGTGGATACTGCTAATGTAGGGATGAGGGTGGAGATTGGCACAAGTCCAGGACCGCCACCACCAAAGTGTTGCTGCATGTAGGAACGGAGACGACGGCTCATACGATCCGACTCAATTTGGGAATCGCCGTAATGCAGGATGCGTATAATGCGGCCACTAGATTTTGCTTGTTCCATCTGGGCAAAAAGATGGTCAAAGAAGGAGTCGTCGTCTGAGGGAAACCAAAAGCGTATTTCACTGCTGTCGAGTTGGTGGCGATAGTGGTTGAGTGAGTCTTGCTTGGTTTTCATCACAGCTTCGAGTGAGTCCTGTTTGGCTAGGAATGCTTGTACGTCAAGTTCCCGTTGGGGATTGAGTATTTTGGTGAGGGTGGGGAAATGCACATTGAGCGATCCTACATTCACCCCCTCTTTGGGGTAAATGTAGCAGATGCCTGCTAATAGAGCAATAGAGATGGCTATGAAGAATAGTACTTTGATAGATTTCATTGGATTTTTTTCTTCAAATCAGTCACATCGCGATAGATTTCCTCCAATTTGCGTTGGAGTACGTATATCTTGCGCTGTTTGTCGGCGGGTTGTGCGGGTGAGCCGAGCATGACGGTGTCGCTTTTCACATTGTTAGTGACTCCCGATTGGGCTGCAACGGTCACGTTGTTGCCCACAGTGATATGGCCTACCACACCCACCTGGCCGGCAAAGATGCAATGCTCGCCCACTTTTGTGCTGCCAGCACATCCGCTTTGTGCTGCCATTACGGTGTTAGCACCCACAGATACGTTGTGGGCTATTTGGCAAAGGTTGTCGAGTTTCACTCCTTGGTGGATGATGGTGGAACCCATGGTAGCACGGTCGATGCAGGTGTTGGCACCCAACTCCACATTATCCTCAATTACCACATTGCCAATTTGGTCTATCTTATTGTAGCTGCCATCATCGGTGGGCGCAAATCCGAAACCATCAGCTCCTACTACCACACCGGCATGGAGTATGCAGTTATTGCCTACTTTGCATTCACGGTAGATTTTCACTCCGGGGTAGAGGATCGTGTTGTCGCCTACTTCAACGTAGTCACCGATATACACTTGGGGGTAGATTTGCACATTGTTGCCAATCTTGGCGTGCCGGCTGATGACGGCGAATTCGCCCACATAGCACCCCTTTCCCACCTTGGCCGAGAATGCGATGCTGCTACGGCAGCTTCGACCTTTTTTGGCCTTGGCTGCGGTGTTGAACATGTGTAGCACTTTTGCCACGCATAGGTAGGGGTTATCTACTCGGATGAGCGTCGCATCAACGGGGTGCTCCAGCACAAAATCTTTCGCTATGAGGATAGCTGAAGCTTTTCGTTCGTAGATATAGTGGGTATATTTGGGGTTGGCTAAGAAGGTGATGCCGCCTTCGTCCACTTCTTCGATGCGGCAGGGTTTCCAAATGAGCGCATTTTCGTCGCCTTCGACGGTTCCTTTGAGCTTGTTGGCTATTTGTTTGGCTGTGAATTGCATTTCAAATAGGGTAAAATATTGTTAAACGTTTGTTTGTCGATAATGCTGATTTTCATCAAATCAGATATATTTGTGTATGGGCCAGAGGTTTCTCTTGTTTGCACGATAGCCTTGGCTTGATAATAGTCTAAGTAGGGATGTCGCTTGAGCTGCTGAAGTGTGGCAGAGTTGATGTCCATCTGCTGTATCATAGCAGGCTCCACGGTGACATAAGGGGCTATATCATTGAATCGCACAGAATCCATGCCATATACCTCCCATAGTTGGGATTTGTCAACGTAGCCTCCTAAGAGGGAACGATATTTCAGGATTCGGCGGGCGAAAGATGGTCCTATATTGTAGAGTTGAACAAGGTCAAGTGAGTCGGCACTGTTGAGTTCGATGATGGTGCGGCTAGTCTTGACGGGTGTTGAAGCGGGAGGAGATTGGGGTTGATATTGGGCAGTAGAGTTGTTGTGAGTGGGGTATTGGCGAATGGATTGCCGCTGATGTTTTTTGTGGGTGGAGTGTGAGGATTGATAGGTGTGTGTAGGAGATGGCATGGGGCTGGGAATGGTAGCCTCAGACTGTTGGTGGGGAGCATGGGCTATATAAATAACAATCAGCAGCACTATTAGGAGCGCTGCTGTTAGCCAGAGATATCCTCGTTTGATTGTTATTCTTCGTCGTTCCATTCGATTGTGCCTCGTTGATGTACAATAAGGGGTGAATTGAATTCATCGTCGGACTCAAAGCTGTCGCCGTATGTGACGCGTTGGCCGTTCTTGGATCGTACCGGTTTTTCGGTGAAAATGCGGTGCTGGTTGCGGTCCCAGGTAAGGTCTTGCAGATATACGGTGTCACCTCGCTGGAGGTCGATGATGACCACGCTGTCTTTGGCAAACATCTTGTTTCGGGTGTCGTATGTCACAGCGTAGCGTGCTTTGAGCGTTGCGGTGGGGTGTTGGTAGCCGTTGAAGAATTTTACATATAGCCCTTTGGGGTATTCTGTTTTGCTTTCGGGTTGGTTGTATTGCTCTATGAGTGGAGCTTTCAACACCATGCGTAGTTTGCCGTCTTCGCTGCGTTGCATATCGGCGTTGCGAAGGGTGTTTTGAGGGAGAGTCTGTCTCTCGAATTGCTTGATTTTGTCGGGGTCGTTGCTGCAAGCTACAATACAACAGATAAGAAACAGAGCAAGTGCTCCGTTTCTTATCTGTGAGAGTATGCCTGATATCAAGCTATGTGACATTTAGCGGGTGCGGATGATGGTGGATTTGCCAATCCAGCCAGGTACTACGTAGCTGTGTCCGTCAATGAGGTCGAGCATGAATGCATCGTTTTTCTTGGGGAAGTAGCCAGAGTAGATACCGATGAGCTTGTCTGCCATGCGAGCTATTTCGTCGGTGGGTTCTACGGATTTAGCGTGACGGCACTCGTCAACAGCTGCCCAGTAAGCGGAACGTCCACCCATACCATCGTCGATGCTGCGGGTGCTGCTAGCATATACCTGTGCAATAGCCAGGTAGGGCTCGCCCTTGGTGCGATCGATTTCGGCAGCCTTGAGCAGAGCGTTGCGGGCAGCGCTGTAGCTGTTCTGTCCGTTGTAGCTCAAACCCAGCACAAGATATGCGCGGTAGAGGTCTTTCTTCTCAGTGAGGCTCTTCACAGCATCCTGGCAGTATTCGATAGCTTTGCCATACTGTTTCTTGCCGAAGCACATCTGACCCATCTGCATAGCGGTGGTGGGAGAGGGCTCAAGCTCGTAGAGGTTCTCAGTGGCAGAGAAGAAGAGTGAGTTCTCGGTGCAGTGCTTCTTGATCATAATATTGGTGATCTTCTTGAGCAGGTCAACGTTCTTGGGATCGGCATCAAATTTCTTCTGATAAATCTCAATCAGTTGGTCGCAGGAAGCATAGGGCGAGAACACGGCTTCTACATTATTAATATAACCACTAATCTTAGCCACTTTCACGGTGTCATCAGCCACTTGGTCGATGATGTTCTCGAGCAGTTCGCTGGCGATATCGTAGTTATCGATTACCAAGGTGGGGTCGCCAAGGCCAGATTTGACATAGTCAACAGTGGCTTTGAAGAAAAGGGTGACATAGTTTTCATCGACAGATTTGGGGTCGGTCTTGATAGCGGCCTCATAAATCTCGTAGATGGTTTTCACATCGTTGGGACGAAGAGTGCTGAGCATGTTAGCTTTCATGCACATCACCTTGCCGGTTTCGCCAAAGTTCTCCACGCGGAGGTCGTACATGTGCATCATCTCATCGATATAGGCGTTGCGCTGAGTTTCGTTCTCGGCGTGGTTGATCATGTGTTTCATGATGGTTTCGCCTTTCTGATATACGGCCTTGCTGTATTTAGGGCAGTGCTCTAAGATTTGACGCCATGGTTCGTAAGCGCCATCATAATCCTGGGCTTTATAGAACGATTGGTAGAGGGCCACGCTGCTGATACATGCCGTGCTATCCTCGGGGGTTGCACCATACTTGCTCTGAGCGTTGGCAGCAAATGTCATGCTTAATGCTGCTGCAATCACTGCAAATTTCAGTTTCTTCATTGCTTAAAATTTTGTATCGGTTTTCTATTATTAGTATTTGTTTGTCTTGAATTATTTCAAGTGGGTAGGCTAGTTGTACTTTCTCTTCTGGAACCAGCGTTCGCATGAGCCGATGCTCAGTCCTATCGAGAGGCAGTTGCGGCGAAGCAGTTCGGTGTTGCCAAAGCTGCTGTAGCCCAATGCCAAGGTGAGAGCCGACTTTCCTTTGCGCATTGGCAGATTGAATCCCAAACCACAACCCACTTCGTTGAGCAGGTAGTTGCCACTTGTCACTTCCACTGCCAGGCGTCCGTAGTTGTAGTACACGCCCGCACTGATGCCAATACGTTGCCAATAGCTAGATGCATTGGAAATTCCTTTCCATTCTCCGCCCAAAGCCATGCGATAGTTTTGGGCATATCTTAGCGCAGAATTACCGAAGATAGAGATTTCGCTATTCTCCTCATATTTCATGCCGCTGATGGGTGAGTAATAACCATCGAGGGCCACTTCCCATAGTTCATTGCGCTCCAAAGCCAAGCCTAAACCCACGGTGAGTGGTTGGCTGAGCAGGCTCTGATAGCTGCCGCTGTTGCCAGCAAGAGGGAAAATAGTGTCCATCATATACTCCACATTGCCAGTGGCGTGATAGGTATAAACCATTGATTGGTCTTCCACTTCCATCTCTCGGGGCAGACGGCAGGTGAGTCCAAGACGCAAGGTGTATTTATCGTTGAGCGGTTGCACGTACTGCAGACCCATGTCAATCACCAGATTGCTCACATAAGTGTCTTTTTGTCGGCGTGAGTTGGTATAGAAGGTTGAGTCGTTGCCCAAGAAATCATAGCTGATGGCTCTCATGATGGATCCATTGAGGTAGTTGATGTTGAAACCCAATGAGAGACGTTTCCCGATATTGAAACCATTGCCCCAATAGAACTGATTCACACCGCCATTGCCGTCATACACAGTCTTCACCTCGCTGTTGGTGATAGGGGAGATGGCCGACTGGGTGCTGGCGTAGTTGACCGAGCTGTAGGGGAGCAGTCCCATAGAGGTTTTCCACCATTTGGTAATGGGGAATGCCACCATGATGTATGCCAGGTTGCCATCGGCATCGGTCAGGTGGTCGTTGTCGTTCTTGAGCATGCAGCTCTGCAGATTCAATCCGATATCAAAAACGAAGCTTTCCATCTCGATGGCTGAATAGGAAGCGGGATTGAATGGGTTGACAGTGTTGCGTTGGGCGCGTGTGTAAACAACTCCTCCCATGCGGTAGGCCGAGGGTATGTTGGTTGGCAGATCGGTAAGTCCGATGCCAAATTGGGAGAAGGGCACATTGAATCCGTTCTGCGCCCACACTGCCTGTGTCTGGCTCAGCAGCAGGGCTAGCAGCAGGGTGATAATCTTGTTATTTTTCATTTTCTAATAATATCTCGTTTAGTCCTATCATTACCAAGTGGGGCTCGCAGGTGCAGTCGTCCACGGCCAGCAGTCCGTCGCCCCATATCCAGTTATAATCGCCGCCAGTGAGTATCACTTGGCAGTGGGGGTCAATGCTGCGATAGTGGCGCACAAACCCCTCTATAGCAAAGCGGGTGGCGGTGAGCACACCTGCCACCATCGATTCTTGTGTGGAACATCCTGTCACAGGGGCGTCATGCTCGTCCACAGTAGTTATTAACGGCAGTTTGGCCGTAAAATTGTGCAGAGCCTTAAACTTCATCTCTATCCCGGGCAGTATAGCTCCACCGTGATAGGTGCCTTGCCCATCCATATAGTCCACCGTGATGCACGTGCCAGCATCTACAATCACACACCCACGCCCCGGGCATAATTTCAGTGCGCCACATGCAGCAGCTATCCGGTCTGCCCCCAAAGTTTGAGGCGTGGCGTAGTTCAGTTTCAGCGGCAGGCGCATCTGTGAGGTAAGCACATGCACTTTATCCACATCCAATCCCAAACTGTCCACATCCAGCTGCCCTGTGGCACACACGATAGCACCTTGGCAGTGTTGCTTGGGCAAATCCTCGCCCTCTTGGCTCATGTGCAGCATTTGGCTGCCCTCAAAGAGAGCCCATTTCAGCCGGGTGTTGCCTTTGTCGATGGCCAGGTTCATAGATGTTGTTTTTTTGTTATAGTAAAGGTGGCTTCTAATGGATAAGGTGATTATTTGGAATTGTAGAAGTTCATTGCGCGGTCGGGCCCTTGGGTGACGAAACATTGCACGGCATCGCAAGCTTTCTCTACCTGAGGTTCCAGCTGAGCCAACTCTTCTGAAGTGAATTGCCCCAGCACATAATCAATTTGCTTGCCTCGGCTGAAATTGTTGCCCACCCCGATACGCAGGCGGCAGTAGTTGTTGTTGCCCAGCAGGGCTTCGATATTGCCCAGTCCGTTGTGTCCGCCGCCGCTGCCTTGTTTTTTCATTCGCAGGGTGCCCACAGGCAGGGCTATGTCGTCCACTAGCACTAGCAAGTTTTCCTGCGGCACTTTTTCTGTCTGCATCCAGTATCGCACAGCTTCGCCGCTCAGGTTCATGTAGGTGGTGGGTTTTATCATCACCACTGTTCGTCCCTTGATACGGAACTCTGTTCGGTAGGCACGGCGTTCGAGCGACCATTTCACAGGTTTTTCGGGGGTGCTCACTTGCTTGGCCAACGCATCGGCCACCATAAATCCAATATTATGGCGCGTACCCTCGTATTCGCCTCCCACATTGCCCAGTCCTACAATCAGGTATTTCATGCTATAATCAATGTTGTCTTCTGGCTTACAGCGTGAAAACAACTTTTTAAAAAGTATCATATTATATATAAAACAGCTTGCAAAGTTACGTTTTTTTTCCCACATAGACGAGTGTTGTTGCGTATATTCACATTTTTTGTGATATTGCTCACCCCTTTTTGTGTACAAAATCACGTTGCATCCCTCCCCCATGGAGGAACAGGCACGCATTACTTCCTCATGAGTGAATTATTATGTCTTTGTCAAGATATAGTGCTCCCCTTTCGCTTGCCGCCAGCAAGCGATGCAGCTAGGAAATACCAGTTCTTGGCTTTAATAGGTCTGGATGTGTTTCATCAGTTTCTTCTTGTTGGAGTTGAAATTGAGTGTTTCGGCCGTGAGGTAGAAGTTCTCGCGGTCCACGCAATAGTCAAAGGCAAACAGCAGAAACTCCAATCGGCTGTCGTCGAAAGTGATGGCTCTCGAAATGCGGATAGCTTGTGCTGAGCAGATCCATTTGCTTTTCACAAAAGTCTTGGCCATCGACAGCCGGTCGTTGTCAAAGGAGGCCTTATACATCATGTTTGCCAAATCACCCACTTCCATGTCCGATGCATGGTGTTCGGGGCGGCTGTGATGTTCGGAGTAAGGCTGGTTGTGGTTGTGCTCATTGTGGCCAACCACGGGTGGCAGCGGTGCTTGGTGGCGATGGACAGAAGATGCAGTGGCGGGCAGCGCCATGTTGCTGCCTGGCACGTTGAGTGAAAATATGCCTGTGCTTTTGTCGTAGTCAAGCAGGAATGTCATGCCTGGGAGCGAGAAGTCCAATGTCAAGCTCACCACCCTATCTGCTGGACGCACCAGTCGCAGCGTGATATCGTGCTGTTGGGGGTCGATATTGTTGAGGAAAACCCGCTGTGATGGCTCATTGTTGTATGGCACGCCATCCACATACACCATAAACATCTCGGCATGGCCTATGGCTCTGAATTGATACATCGAGCTGTTGGGTGCTCCTTCGCCCAGCTGGGTGTTGATGGTGCCGTTGTGGTTGTGTGAGTTAGAGTTTTTGTTGCGTCTTTGGGCCTGGCTGCCCATGGTCAATGCTACAGCCAAAAATATCAGTGCAATTTTTTTCATGACGATTCTTTTTTCCATATATAACGCAGCCGTCTTCAAATTATTGCCACAAGTCAGCCACAATATTTCTTTCACCCTTGCGTTTATCATCATTATGCACTACGACTATTTCGAATTCCAGCACACCATGTCCGACACCCAGCGTGTAGAGTATTTGCGCCAATGCTATGAGCAGATCTTTTCCATCGTGGTAGAGGGCACCTATCGCAATATCAACCGGGTGATGAAGCATTTGCGCACCAGCCAATTTTATTCCATCCCCTGCCGCCACCATCAGTTTGTGGGTGGCAATGCTTGGCATCAGTTGGAGACCTTTTGCTATGCCTTTGCCCCCAGTTGCCCAGCTGGCTCCGAGCTGTGTTCCTCCTTTGCCGAGCAGCAGTCCTTGTGGCTTGCAAGCGACAAACTGAGCATGGCCATCGTGTGCCTGCTGCACGACTTGGGCAATGTGCCAGGTGTTGAGTTCCCTTCCCGCATTCTCAAGCGTCATGGTCGTCGTTCCACCTATGTGCTTGCCGACAAACTCAAGTTCGAGTTGATGTTTGACGAGAACATGTCCATCATCTACCATCAATTCCACGATTTCGAAGAGCTTCGCTATGCTGTGTCCGACCAGGAGATGCTGCATCGTATATGGGAGTTCCCCCTTTTCCGCATGATTCAGCATTGCGACACACTCAGCATCACCCATCGCCTCACCGAGGGCCAACTCACCCAAGCCGTAGAGCAAGTCTTGCAGCAACTGCAGTCAGCTGCTCAATAGAGCCATATCTTTCCATCAAAACCCACCAATCCAGCAGGAGTTGTGGGCACATTGCGCTTGAGCACAAAATGCTGCACCACCTTGTCATCTTTCAAGGAGTGCGCATAATTGTTGAGGGTGGTGGTGATGCGTATTTCTATCGTATTTTCGCCTTCGTGCAGAAATCCTTTATCAAAATAATACTTGCGGCAGCCAAACCATTTTGTGCCCAAGTCGGTGCCGTTGATAATCAATTGGCACACATCGTGCATAGGTCCCAAATCCAATGCTTCAAAGTGCAACTGATCCTGGGAGAGGTGCAGGTGGGCGGTATAAGTGATGGTGCCAGAAAAATCCTTCCATTGAGTCTCTCTTAGGTCGTGCAATGCTGTCATCACAGTGTCGCGTTCCCATCCTTCAATGGCATGGTGCAGATGCACATGCCACACCAGTTCTGGTCCGTAATGCTCCATGCCCTCGTCGTAGGCAGGATACCACCGTGGCGCATCCTTGGTTTGTTGCGGGGTGGAGGAACGGAAAATGACCATCATGCTCTCAGCCGGGCCCAAATAAAAATACTCGGGGCTGCCGTTCTGCAGCTCCATCAAAGTCTCTTTGCCCGTATTGCAATCATATACCCAGGCGCTGCGACCTTGCCAAACCTCTTTGGGGAAAGTAATCTGTCCCAAATAAGCCGTGTCAAGGTTGGCATTGACCAGCAGATACATATCCTCACCTTTATCGGTGATGTAGTGGTTTTGCAGCAAGTATCGGCTAGGCTGGTCAATGGTCAAGGCGTGGGGCAAATGGAATCTTTCCTGTATGCGGGCGTACCATTCCAGATAGTGATTTCCCTGGGGCAATGCCAGTCCTAGGTCACCATCATACAAGATTTGGCCCTCTTCCATTTCCAGCAGCACTTTGTACTTGGCGTCCATGCCTTGGTCCAACATTCTGCGAGTGATGAGGTCGCAGTTGCCTCCGTTCTTGTGTATTGCCTCCCATAGCAGCTGCACCTGCTGATGTATGCTACCCTTGGGATAATTTGGGAAAGGCTCTGTTTGCACCCCATAGTCGGCCCATAGGTCTTCTATTGGCACCACTATGGCTATGTCGGTCTGCATCTCGGCATGTTGCAACATGTGACTCATGCGGGTGCGATATTCGTTCAGCAGATGGAAGTATGGCCACCACGAGTTCTTCTCATTATAATAGCTGCCATACTGTACCCAGCCTGGAAATCCCGCCTCGGGTGGATTGTAGTTGAATCCATGCCACACCGAATGGGTAGTGCCCGAGAAGGCACTCATGTCGCTACCCAGTTTCAGCAGCTCCAACGTAGTTTCAAACATGCGATAGGTGTTGGTCATTTCCTCTGCGCTCACAATACGCTTGCCCGTCTGGTGTGCGGCCGACGACACATATTTATTTATCATCGTATAGGCTCTTCCTCGGCGGTAATCTTCGTCGCCCATCTCTTCTCCTATGCGGTGGCGCAGATAGTTGGTGGTCCAGCTCTCGCCTTCGGGTATATCATAGCCCAGCGAACTCTCCAAGGGGAAGAAACCGCGGCCGTATGCTTGGGCGCGGGCTTTCACACCTTGGCCATGACACCAGTCCAAGAAAGTCTGTGTATATCTCTCCTCCAGCAGCTCGGCCTTGGTCAGCTCAAAATCGTAGCGCACCTGTCGCACTTTTCGTTTGAACTCGGGCGACTGCTTGGCTCCATACTCATATTTCTCCACATTGCCCAGCCTCCCCACTTGAAACATGGTGAAAGGCAGCCACTCCATCAGGTCGTATCCCCTTCTTTTTCTAAACTCCTTGGCCATATCATCGGTCCAGTTGGCGCCCTCCAGCTCCATGCTGTCCACAAAATAAGCCCTCAGCCAATTCTTCATGGGTCCTAATCGTGCTTCAAGTGTGGAGGAGAACCATTGCAGATACTCCTTCACCGCTTGTTGGTTCATGTGATCCAGTATAGGCCCCGAAGCGCCTGGGGCACCATTGATAACTGAGGCAAATGAAGTGCATCGCACCAAGGCATACAGCATTCCCTCATGTGGCATCAACAAATAATCGGTTTTAGGCAGCGGGAGGTTCCTCACCTGCTTGAGCGAACAGATAGAGTCGGGGGTGAGTTTGAGTGATATCAGTTGGAATTGGCGGTCGGGGTTGGGTTCGGTCACCTTGGGGTCAACCTTGTCAAATATGTCTTTTATCCATATCGTGTCGCCTCGCTTCACCTCCATGGCCAGGGTGAGCATCACCTGGGCTCGCTGCCCCATTGGCAGCGATTCTTTGCCAAAAGGCCAGCCCGATCCCACCAGCAAGTCGCACCCCATGCCCAAGTGCTGGGCTTCGTGCAGTGCCACCTCCAATGCATCCAGCCATTGTGGGCTGAGCAAGGTGAGCGAGGCTCTGCCTAGCGAGTCGCATCGTTTGGCCGGAAACTCAATGGGGTTTATCTCCACCCCGCCTATGCCGGCATCCTTCAGCACCCTCAGCTCCCGTTTCAGCTCTGTGGTGTCCACCTTGTTGCCGTTCCACCACCAGCGCACCCAGGGCCTTGCGTTGTCAAACTCTTGGGCAGAGATAGTTGTGGAGGCGAAGAACAAGCAAAGAAGGACAAACTTTCTCATAATTAACCAAACCACTAATCATCATTCATTACTTTCCAGTAGCCGCCCTTGTCTGCACCCATTCTACATATTTTCCCTTCCTCGCGCAGACGCTTCAACGCTTTCTTCACGCCACTCTCCGACAAGCCTGTAATCTCCTGCATCTCCTTGATAGTGACTCTTGGATTGTTGCGGATGGCTTCAAGGATTTTCTGGTTACTTTTCTGGTTACTTTTCTGGTTACTTTTCTGTTCTCCTAAGGTGGGGGCAGCATTCATGGATGCTTCATACTCATCAATCATCCGGGCCAGATTCTGAGCATGCTGGTCGACCATAAACTGGAGGAAAGGCTGTAGGCTCTCTTCTTCTCTAGCATCCTCTAGGGCTTGGATATAGTCGGCCTTGGAATCTTTGTCAATCTTTGAGGGCACCAGACCAAATTCAAATTGGATATAGTTCATCAGCAATCGTGCCATACGGCCATTCCCATCAGCCCAAGGATGAATTGTAACCAGATGATAATGTGCGTCAAAGCTGAGCTGATAGATGGTATCTATGTCATTAGGATCAATCTCATGCCTTGCATTGTTCATCACTTGACAGAACTCCTCTAAGTATTGGGGTACTTTGTTGTAGCTCAGGTAGGATCGGCCGCCAAAGCCCGCACTCACATTCAACAGTCGTAGTTCACCTTTTGCTACAGAGAAATTGCCCAAAGCAGTAGAATACTCAGCCCCGGTATGCTGCATCACCAGCGACGACAAATGACATAGCATTTTCACCGAAATATCATCATGCCTCTTAGCCATAGTCATCGCTTCAGCGTATGCCGTGCGCAAGTCAACGTTCATCAATTGTTCCATCATGCTTTTTCCGTGAACACTTATCCCCTCGTCAAAAAGCAGCCTGTTTTCAATCTCAGTAATTGTAGAGCCCTCAATAGCAGTGGAATGAGTAATAATGGAATACAGATAGAACTTATCATAGTCTATCTGCTGGTCGATTCCCAACGACTTGAATCGTTTCATCAATTCCGCCAGATTGTGTCGCATAATTACCACCTTTAATAATTGCAAGATAAACACATAACGAAGTTCCTCAGCTTTTATTGCGCATCGCATTGCTTTTTAGCGGATGACGATTAATGCGGATTGCAGACATTGCGAAGAGCGAGCGCAGAACTGAGTTTTCACAAGTTATGCCGAGCCGCAACAACGCCAGCGCAGCTAAGCCGACTCAACAGCACATCCCCAGGGACTGAATAGAATGATCTTCTGTTGTACTTACTCCAGATGGACAAATCCCACACAGAATGTACGAACCAGGAGAAGAAATATTTGTATTACTAAAACAAATCTCAAAAGATACTTGATGAATCACATTGAGTATAACTCAATCTACCCCAGATTACATTGAAGCTATTTTGAAAAAATTAGTCCCAGAATTAGATGAATGATTAGTTACAATAGAAAAGATAGCTAGAGTACCTGGTAAAAAGACAAAAATCCTTGTAAAATCAAATGATGAAAAAATAGATCCTGTCTGAGTAATGGTCTGACACAAATGAGATAGAATCAACACTGTATTATCATTATTAGACTGAGAAAAAATAGATTATATCGAAAAAGTTGATGATGATATAAAATTAATTACAAATTGTCTAAAACCTGCACAAATAAATAATATTGAAATAAAAGACAAAAAAGCATTTATCACACTTGATGAATCTCAAAAAGCTTTAGCAATATGAAAATCTGCATCAAACATAAAATTAGCAAGTCAGATAACTTGATACACAATTGAACTAAAATAAATTATAAAAAATAGAATTCATTTTCACAAAAACTCTCATATGAGAGTTTTTTTTAATTATGTAATATATATCACAATTTATAAAAAAAGAGCCCCACTCAAAAAAGCAGGGCTCGTCTTTCAGGAATTTTCCATGGCTCTTCTTTCAGATAAAAGATACCACACAAAATCCGAATGACTCGAATCATGATAGAAATCACCTGATTCAGAACGGAATCCAAAAAAGGACCAGAGATACTCATCTACATTCATGTATAGATCTTCATAAACCAACACCGTAAGCACGGCACGGTTTAAAACTCTATTTGAAGTTTTTACAATGCGCGAGTATGGTTTTAATTTACCTTCAACCGTAAGCCACCCATTTATCTTCCGATAGCAGTTACAACCTTTATATCCAATTGGCGTATCAACTGGACCTTTATAAAAAGTCACATGATAAGTAACAGACCGGGTATAAGTAGGAATTAGACCTCTTTCAGTATTGGTGGTTGGCCAAGCATTTGCATCAATGCTGTGACCAAGTTCCATAATCTCATCTTGATACTCATTCAAAGCATCAATCAGAGAATAGAAGTCCATACGATACCAATCTGGTACGTATTCGGAAACCGAGGTGAACTGAGCGCGGAACTCACTTTCAGTCCACTTTCCATTCTGAGAATAGAGTTTGGACATCAGTGCGATTAAAGAGTCGACTTGCTCTACAGTCAGCGTGTCGTCACGGAAAATGGATATTGAATCCTCATCTGAGATATACCAGATAGAGTCTTTTGCAATCTTATCCATCTTCTCCTGGAAGGAGAGGTCGAGATAGGACATAGGATCAACCACAACTACGGGCTCCTCATCCTGCACGTCATCTTTAACTACCTTTTCCTTTTCGCAAGAAGCCAGGGCGGACAAGCCCACCAAGGCAACCAGGCCTAGAAAAAACTTAGTACGAATTTTATTCATAGTTAAGTGTAATTTTCGTCTGCCATGCTCAGGGCCGACATAATACAATATAGAAAGTGGAGCCATCCATTACTAACCATATTTCAATCAGTAGGGCTGGACTCCCGGAAACATAAAATAAGGTCAAGATGAAAAGCCCCACATGGATGTATCGTAAAGGATATACGAATACAAACCAAGGGAGCACATCGTTTGACTTTATCCCTCGTAATCATGCAAAATGTCCAGTTTTACTGACAAGGAATAAAGCGTATAATGCGCTTTCTCAATTAATTGCGATGCTATTGCTCGCTAGCATCAATATGACAAAGGTACGAAGATATTATGAATTGCGCAAATTTATTATGCGTCAGCTAAGTGTCGGAGACACTATTCCACTGGCCTCAGGCCAGTGCGAAACCCCACACAGGCGGAAGGTAGATGTCCGAAGGACATAGTCTTCCGCCTGTGTGGGGCAATAACTCGTGGAGGCAGTTCCCCGAAGGGGGACATGAATAGAGTCAACAACATCTTGCCATCATTCATGTGTGCCTCCGGCACACTTAACCACCCTACCATATACCCCACAGGCATTTGGGTGATGCCCAAATGCCTGTGGGGTTTCGCACCAACTTTGGGTTGGTGGAGGGTGTATTGTTGCCTTGGCTTTAGTCCGGTTTTTGATAGAGCTGCTATACAGCCAGTATAGAGACAGTGTACGGCTGGTGTATTGCCGTGGTGTTGCCGTGGTAATGCTTAGGTGGCGCTGCCGAGGTTGGCGGCGAAGCGTTGCTTAGGGCTGGGGCGGGACGTAAGTAGGGGCTGCGGTTGATCGTTGCTTTCGATAAGCGCTGGGCGTTACTAGGCTTGCAGCATGAAGCCTTCTGTGTGTGCCCTGGCCAAGAACCGTGGGAAAAAGATTTTGGTATGTCGGAAAAAAGGTGTATTTTTGCAGATGATTTGCGACTAATAATGACTGCTATGGAATACACCGAAAGAGCGCTTACCGAACAGAACCGTACGAGGTTGAAGGCAGAGCGTCGGAAAGGCTACATTGTGGGTTTCTGTACCTCTTTGGTGGTGTTGGCGATTACGGCTATCGGCTACTTGTTTTGGGCGCGGCTGATAGTGGTCTATTGCTTGATAGGCTTGGCTTTGCTGGCAGGGGTGGAGAATGTAGAATGTAGAGTGTAGAATGTAGAGTGGGGCGGTAGCCAGTTAAAGTCAACGTTAAGGTTAACGTAAAAAGAAACAAACATTATATATGAATAAATATATTAGTATTGCAGTCCTGGCGCTGGCCGGGCTGATGGCGCAGGGGCAGAAGGCAATGGTGCCCAAGCCAAGGACCAACAACCAGTATGTAAACGTGTTTATTGGCACCAACGGCATGGGCCACACCTTCCCCGGTGCCACCTACCCCTATGGCAGCGTGCAGCTGAGCCCCGACACCGACACCATTCCCCACAACGTAGGCGGCGTGTATCAACCCAGGGCCTACGACTATTGCGCAGGCTATCAATACAAGGACAACACCATAGTGGGTTTCAGCCACACCCATTTCAGCGGCACAGGCCACAGCGACCTGGGCGACATACTCATCATGCCTTATAGTGGCGAGACTAGACTCAACCCGGGCACCAAAGAGAACCCCGACGGCGGCTATCGCCAACGCTATAACCACAGCACCGAGCATGCCCGCCCGGGCTACTACAGCGTGACCCTGGCCGACGACAACATTGAGTGCGAGCTGACCGCCACGGAGCACTGCGGCGTGCACCGCTATGCCTACCCCCGCGGCGCAGCCCAAAAGGTGGTGCTGGACCTCAGCCACGGTATCTACAACTACGACGGCAAGACCCTCTGGGCGCAATGCAACGTGCTGCCCAAAGGCATCATCACCGGCTATCGCATCACCAACGGCTGGAGCCGATCGAACTATACCTATTTTGCCATCAAGGCCAACAAGCAGCTGCAGCACTATGGCTGCAAAGACCGGGCCAAACGCGACTATAACGGTTTCTGGGGCAAGTTTGACACCGAGCACAACTTTCCCGAGATGGGCGGAAGAAAGCTGGTGTGCTGGTTTGACTTTGGCCAATCCAGCAATGAGCCGCTGGAACTGGTGGTGGCTCTCTCGGCCACCAGCATGGAGGATGCCCTGGCCAACTTGGAGCACGACCTGAAGCTCTATGCCCAGGATTGCTCGGATAACTACTTCGACTGCATGCTGCAGCACAACGAGCTGGCCTGGACCCAACGCTTGGCAAACTTCGAGGTGCAGGGATCTGACGACCAGAAAGCCATGCTCTTCACCTCGCTCTATCACACGCTGATCAACCCCTCGCTCTATGCCAATGCCGACGGCTCGTATCGCGGAATAGACCAGAACGTGCACCGCAGCCGCCGCACCAACTACACCGTCTTCTCTGTCTGGGACACCTACCGTGCCTTCCACCCCCTCATCACCCTGCTGGACACCACCATGGCCAACGACATAGTGGCCAGCTTCTACAGCCATTACACCCAGAGCCCTCATCACATGCTGCCCGTGTGGAGCCACAACGGCAGCGAGAACTGGTGCATGATAGGCTATCACGGCGTGAGTGTGGTGGCCGACGCATTGAGCAAAGGCATCAATGGCGGCATCAACAGCCAGCGACTGATGCAGGCCATGGACAGCACGGCCAACTGCCCCTACTATGGCTCCACCGACCTATATAAGCACTACGGCTATGCCCCGGTAGATATGAACCGCACAGGCACCAGCGTGACCCTGGAGAACGCCTACGAAGACTGGTGCATCTACTATGCCCTGCTCAACGAAAAGAACGTGGACGACTGCTGCCACCAAGGCCATGCCGAGGATGCTGACCGTAAGGCACGATTGAACCACTGGCACCAGCGTGCCTTGAGCTACCGCAATGTGATTGACTCCACCATAGGCTTTGCCCGTGCGCGCTACAGCGATGGCAGCTGGAAACAGCCCTACAGCCTTTTGTCCACCAGCGAAATGGGGCTGGTGGAGGGCAATGCATGGAACTACTCATTCTATGTGCCCCACGATGTGAACGGACTGATGCGGCTGATGGGCGGCGAGAAAAAGTTTGTTGCCCGGCTGGACACCCTTTTCGCCATGCATGTGCCCGACCAGTTCTTTGCCGAGACCGAGGATGTGACCCGCGAGGGAATGCTGGGCGGCTATGTGCAGGGCAACGAACCCAGCCACCATATCCCTTACCTGTATATGTGGACCGCTCAGCCTTGGAAAACCCAATACTGGGTGCGTGAGATCATGAACAAGATGTACCGCAACCACATGGACGGCCTCTGCGGCAACGACGACTGCGGGCAGATGAGTGCATGGTATATCTTCTCGGCCATGGGATTCTATCCCGTGTGCCCAGCCTCGGGCCAGTATGTGATAGGTGCCCCGTATGTGCCCTATATGAAAGTGACGCTGGCCAATGGCCGTAAGCTGGAGATAAAGGCCCCTAAAGTGAGCGACAAAAACCGCTACATTCAAGCCATCCGCTGGAACGGCAAGCCCTACAACCAATGCTATGTCACCCACCAAATGCTGATGGAAGGGGGCACCCTGGAATTTGATATGGGTGCACGCCCCAACAAGAAACTCTTCCAAGCCAAAGCCTGCAAACCTTACTCGCTGAGCAGGTGACCGAAAACGCATTGCCGGTTGCCAATAGGGCAGGGGAGGGGGGCGTGGTGCCCCACCCTGCCAAGTTTGGCAAGGGCAAGATAATTTGTTGGTTTCTGATTTTTTTGTATATTTGCTTGTTTTTTCGCGTAATGGATTATGGAGATTATTTTAATATAAATAAATGATATATAGGCAATAGTGAGTATTCTTTATAAAAAATAAAGAATGCCATTATTGTCACTATTTTACTTGAGAAAGAAAATAAAATTTATTATTTAATTCATCTATTTATTAACTAAAAAGTATTTGTAATGTTAAAACATGTACAAAGATTGGCTCTCCTGGCTGCAATGATGTTGCTGCCTTGGATGGGTCAGGCTCAAACTCTTGACGAGTATCTGTTGTCGGTTGACTCCACAACGTTCACGTCAATTGAGTCAACAGGTACAGCCATTACTTTTTCTAACTCAGATGATGGTTACGGCACTTGCGAGATGCCTTTCGCCTTCCCCTTTGGCGAAAGCATGTTGGCAGCCAACAACAGCGTCTGCGTTAGTTCGAATGGCTACATCATGTTGACTGGTACTAGCACTAGTACCACAGGTTCCTACACCTCATCCAACTACCGTGTGATCAATCCTATCTTGGCTCAGGATGCTCACATCGGTCGTTATTCCAATGCTGGTGCCTACTATCAGCTGGATACTACGGATGAGGGTGTTCAGTGTTTCACCATCGAGTTTCATCGCTTGGCTGCCTACAGCACTCCTTATGGCGAATATACCTGCCAGGTGAAGTTCTACGAGAGTGGCGACATGGAAATTATTTTCGACACTGTTGACTACGGTGGAGCCACCTCTCGCACGTTGCGCACCTACTTCTGGGATGGCCCCAACGGCGACCTGGCCATGCTCAGCGGCACTTGGGACAACCCTGTGCTGGGAAACACCGCTGCCACCATGCCCATGAGCCCCGCTCCCACGCTGGGCTTGCGCTACACCTTCACTCGCCCTGTGATCACCTGCCCCCGCCCCTATGGCTTGGCAGTATCCAACATCATGGGCACTTCGGCCGACCTCTCTTGGATTGAGAGTGGCACCGCCACCTCTTGGGTGATCGAATACGACACCGCTGGTTTCCAGTTGGGCACCGGCAACCTTGTGTATGCTAGCGACACCTACGAGTCCCTCGTCAATCTCGAACCTGCTACCAACTATTGGGTTTATCTGCATGCCGACTGCGGCGGCGATACCAGCTTCAATCTTTTCACCACTTTCACCACCCTCTGCGGCGATGATCTGTGCCCCATGACTGTGGTGCTCTCCAACCACATGTACTATGAGCCTTGGTACGATGCAAATCTTGTTGTCTCTCAAGGCGACTATCAGAATGCTGTGCTTTTCAAAGATAATTACGAGGAAGATGAGACTTTCCTTGTGAATGTGTGCCCCGGCGAGATTACCCTCACCTTCAACGACCCCTATGGTGATGCTTCGTCCTACACTTATGGCGTTCAGGTCACCGCTCCCGATGGCACCACCATCTTGAACCGCTACGACGTTTCTAGTTTCTCAACCCTCACCGACACGGTCGTTTGCCCCGACTGCTTGGCTCCTACCAACCTTCGCGCTATTGCCACTACCAATGTTGACAGTGTCACCATTGCTTGGCATGCATGGGGTGAGGCCTCTCAGTGGGAGGTGGCTTACAGCACCAGCTCATCCTTTGTGCCCGATGACGACTACACTGACGGACTGGTTGCTTACGACACCGTTTTCGTACTGCCCACCCTCAATCCCGCCTTCTATTATTATGCATTTGTCCGCACCGATTGCGGTGGCTCCTATAGCTCCTGGAGCTCGCCCATCACCATCGTTCCTGGCGCTTATCTCTGTGGCGTGACGGGTGTTGATACCCTCGTCACCTGCGGCGCTAACATTTACGATGATGGCGGTGCAACCGGCAACTACAGCTCCAACTGCAACTACACCCTCGTGGTGCGTTCGGCTTCCGAAGATTCCACCATCGTTATTTCCGGTACTGTGGATGGCGAAGGTGGCTATGATGAGTTGACAGTTTATGATGGTGTTGGCACATCTGGCACAATCATTTATGATGGTTACACCGGATCCTTCGGCCCTGTTTATTCCACTGGCGGCGCTGTTACCCTCCACTTCAGCTCTGATGGTAGCGTGCAGAACACTGGCTTTGCCGTGCATGTGTCTTGCGCTTACTTGTCCGACTGCGGCACTCCTTACGATCTCTCCGTCACCAATGTGATTGGCGACACCGTGTCTCTCCATTGGTTTGACACCACCGCCAACACCGCTTGGCAGATTGCTTACGGTCATACAGGTTTCAACCTCGACACCGTAGAGACCAACCTCATTGATGTGTATGACACTGCTTATACCCTCACCGGTCTCGACCTTGGCACCGAATACGAGTTCTATGTGCGCGGTGATTGCGGATCGGAGCAAAGCTTCTGGGCAGGCCCCGTCACCGCTATGCCTGGCTATTTCTATTCTATGCAGACCAGCGGTGTTGACACCCTGCACAATGCTTGCGGCTATATCATCACCGACGATGGTGGTCCCAATGCTCCTTACTCCAACAGCTGCAGCTCCACCCTCGTAATTCTTCCTCCCGACGCATCTTCCACCCTTATCATCAGTGGTAACTCCTATACTGAAGGCTCTTTCGACTATATCCGCATTTATGACGGTATCGGCACCGGCGGTGTTCAGCTGTGGAACGATTACAACGTTTCCGCTCACCAGACCTTCGGTCCCTTTACCTCTGATGCAGGTGCTATCACTGTTACCTTCACCTCTGATGGTAGCGTTACCTATGATGGTTTCCAATTGGCTGTTTCTTGCGTAGCAGCTTCCAACTGTATCCGTCCCAACAACCTTACCGTCAACGGCGTTACCGACGTGGATGTAACCCTCGCTTGGAACGAGCGCGGCGATGCTACTCAGTGGCAGATTGAGTACGGCCCTGCTGGCTTCACTCCTGGCACCGAGGCTGGCACCATCGAGTTTGCCAACACCAACCCCTACACTATCGTTGGCCTTACCCCCAACACTCAGTATGATGCCTATGTTCAGTCCGACTGCGGCGGCGAATTGAGCACCCCCACTATGATCTCTTTCCGCACCGCTTGCACCCCTGTGGATTCTCTGCCTTACTTCTACGGCTTTGAGGATGCTGTGAACGGCTCCAACGGTCACATCAACTCTTGCTGGGTGAAGAACTCTGTCAATGGCGGCTATCCTCAGGCTTCGGGCAATGCTTGCACGGGCTCTCACTCCTTATACTATGATATATATAGCTACAATGGCGAGCACGGCTATGCTGCTATGCCTCTGATCAATCACCAGCTCGACAGCTTGCAGGTGAAATTCAGAATGAAGAGAGCTAGCTCCTATAACTACAGCTACTACGGCTACGGCATGAAAGTGGGTGTGATGACTGATCCTTACGACCTCAACACTTTCGAAGAGGTTGCCACTTTCACCGCTACCAGCAGCACCGATTGGGATACCTTCACCTGCTTCATGGCTGGCTACACTGGCCAAGGTCGCTATATCGCATTCATGGATGCTGGCAACAACATTCAGTACTACACTTATCTCTATCTCGATGATGTCGAGGTCGATTTCGCTCCCGAATGTGGCCCTGTGGAGAATATCGTTGCCGAGACCACTCCTTTCAACGCCCTTATTTCTTGGACTCCTAGCTCTGTGGGCGAGTACAACGGCGCTATCGTGGTTGTTGAGGATCCTACCGACAACACCACTCTCACCGACACCGTGATGGGCAATACTGCCACCTTCACCGGTCTCACTCCCGACCACGAATACAATGTTTCCATCATCTCCACTTGTGTTGATGGTATGAGCGTCGAAGCCACTTCCAGCTTCCGCACCGCTATCCAGCGTTGTGGCGCCATGGTTGCTGGCACTGCTGATACCGCAGCCATGGGCACTGGCACCAGTCAGACCTCTGGCGTTCCTGTCAACAGCGGTTGGGGCAACACCGTTTGCCAGAGCATCTTCACCGCTGCCGAACTCCACGCTGCAGGCATCGACTCGGGTACTTTCAATGCCATCGACTTCACCTGGACCACCAGCAGCTCCTATGCCAAGGAATTCACCATCATCATGGGTTCTGTTGCTTCTTCCACCACTTCTTATGGCAGCACTTCCGATATGGTCGGTCTTGCTTCCCACGTGGTTGCCTACACCGGTGTTCACCCCATCGGAACCACTGGCACTGTTCACTACGACCTTGATGCTCCTTTCAACTGGAATGGTACCGACAATGTCGTGCTCACTACCTTCATGAACCAGCCCGCTGGCCAGAGCCATACCTCTTCTGGCTTCTACGGCTTGTCCACCAACACTTCCTCCAACACCACCACTTATGCTTATCAGGATTACAATCCTTTCACCGTTGCTAATGCCACCACTTCGGGCAACCACTATTTGAGCAACTATCGTCCCACTGTCACCTTCTACACTGGTCAGTGCGGCGAGCTCGAATCTTGCATCGCTCCTGCTCCTGTTGTCACCGAGGTTTCTACCTCCACTGCAACTGTGTCTTGGGCTCCCGGTAATGTTGAGACCTCTTGGAATGTTTATGCTAAGCTCCACTCCAATCGCAACTACACCTATTATGGCACCGCCACCACCAACAATTACACCATCTCTGGTTTGATTCCTGGTTCCAACTATGATTTCATGGTTGTGGCTCTCTGTGGCGACGATAGCAACAGCGCTGTTTGCTCTGCTACTACCGAATGTGCTATGATTTCTTCCTTCCCCTACATCGAGGACTTCAACTCTTGGGGCTCAGGCTCTGGTATCATCCCCAACTGCTGGAACACCGAAGGCAGCTACAGCACCTATCCCTACTTGAGCACCAGCTACAACGCTTCTGGCGCAGGCTCCTCTATGTATTTCTATCTCTACAATAACGGTTCCAACTACGTTCGCGCCACCATGCCCGCCGTTGACACCACCGTGATGCCCATCCGCAACCTTCAAGTTTACTTCCAGGCTATGAATGGCACCACTTCTTATGTCAACCAGATTGAAGTGGGTGTGATGACCAACCCCAACAACATCAACACCTATGTGCCCGTGTCCACCGTTGACCTCTCCTCCAACCCCACTGGCGTGTGGTACGACTATGAGGTGCCTCTGACCAACTACACCGACACTGGTGCATACATCACCTTCAAGGCTGTCACCTCTAGCGGCTATACTTATAGCTATATTGATGATGTGACCATCGAGGAAATCCCCACCTGTCAGCGTCCTGATAGCTTGGTTCTCGACACCGTCACCACCAGCAGCTTCACTTGCCATTGGCACGAGCGTGGCGAAGCCACCAACTGGGTGATTGAGTACGGTCCCCGCGGCTTCCAGCCCGGCACCGGCGTGCAGGTTCCTGCCTCCACCAACCCCTTCACCGTCACTGGCGTTCCCTCTGCTTATGTTGGTGAGTTCTATGTTTACTCTGTATGCTCCAGCTCTGACATGAGCCCCGCTTCTCGTCACGCTGCTATGTTTGCCACCGCACAGATTCCCGCTACTGTTCCTTATAGCTACGACTTTGAGGACTCCACCGAATTTGCTAACTGGCAGACCAGCACCAACAACAACGACGTCAACTGGTATCGTGGCTCTCTTGATGCTTATAGCGGCTCCAACAGCATGTATGTGTCTGCCGACAACGGCGCCACCATCAGCACCAATATGAACGCTATCATCAACTCCGCTATCTATCGCGACATCGACTTTGGTTCGATCGACTCCACCTTCGAGATCTCCTTCCGTTATCGTTGCGGCGGCACCACCGCCAACCGTTACGACGGTCTCATGGTATTCCTCGTGGATCCCACCATGCCTGTTGTTCCTTCCAACGCTGGCATCACCTCTCCTTGGGGCAATGTCAATGACCTCTATCGTATCGCCAACCTCCGTTGCGACACCACTTGGCGCACCTTCCACGGTTCCTTCGACACCATCCACGGCGTTCAGCGCGTAGCCTTCTTCTGGTTCAACCAGAGCACCGGCGATGCTGGATTTGAGTGGGGTCCCTGCGCTGTTGACGACATCACTGTCAACTACAGCCCCTGCCCCCGTCCTCTCAACCTCGATGTTGATGTTGAAAACATTGGTAGCACCACCGCTCGTCTCGTTTGGGATGGTCCTTCCTCTGCTACCTACCGTGTGGCTTACCGTGTGGCCGGCGCTCCCGCTAGCACCAACATGTTTGCCCTCTCCACCACCAACAACATCACCCTCACTGGTCTCGATCCTATGACCACCTACAATGCTTGGGTGCAGAAGATCTGCGGCTCCGACAGCAGCCTCTTCTCCGATGGTGTTGGTTTCGTCACCAACATGTGCGAATCCGCTACCTATTTCTACAACTACGATAGCACCATGTCCACCGCCACCACCTATTATGCTCCTATCGGATATGCTACATACAACTACAGCTATGTACAGACCATTATCGATAGCGCATACTTGGCTGGTCTCGATGGCGACATCACTGCTATGTCCTTCCATTCTGCTGATGGTACTGCTGGTACCTACTTCACCAACATGGACATCTACATGGCCAACACCAGTGCCACCAACCTCGCTTCTGGCTTCATCATGCCCGATACTGGTTGGGTGCAGCTGACCAATGGCGCCGACCTCTCCTACTCCGATGCTGGCTGGCACGTCGTTGGTTTCGATACCCAGTTCACCTGGGACGGCCACAGCAATGTGCTTCTGTCCGTCAATCGTCGTCATGGTTCTTGGACTTCCAGTGGTCAGTTCTATGCTCACAACACCTCCGACGTCAAGACCCGTTATATCTACGAGGACGTTGCTGCTTACAACCCCTCCACCGTAACTGGCGGTTACACCCTCAACCTCACTGGTGATATCGAGCTTATCTCCTGCGGCGGCGGTCGTTGCAACGCTCCTGTGATCACCTCTGTGGCTCAGACCTATCACGATGTGGCTCTCACTTGGGCTGGCAACGGCACCGACTACGAGGTCAACATCAAGGAAGCTGCTGCTGCTACTTGGCCCGATGATATCGCTGTCACTGGCAACACCTACACCTTCTCTGGTCTCAACCCCGCTACCTACTACACTCTCCGTGTACGTCAGGATTGCAATGCTGATAGCATGGGCTACTCCGCTTGGACCGAAACTACCTTCATGACCGATAGTCTCCCCTGCCTCACTCCTTCCGCTCTCGTAGCTTCCAACGTCACCAACGCTGAGGCTACCATCGACTGGACCGTCAACGGCAATGAGACCAACTGGGACATCCACGTTTGGTTCGCCGGTGGCTTCGACAGCATCTATCGCGTTTCCGCTCATCCCGCCATCGTTAGCGGCTTTACCGCTGGCGTCACCTACAATGTTGCAGTGCGCGCACTCTGCGGCGTGGGTCTTGTAGAGGGCGACTGGAGCGATGCTATCACCTTCACCACCGCTACCTGCCCCGATGTTACCGGCCTTGCCACCAGCAATGTCACCACCAACTCCATCGAC
>JAKSMP010000050.1 GCA_024400505.1 Bacteroidales bacterium
CATACACAACTTTTTTTGAAAGAAATTATTAACAAATTAATTCATCCAACAGGTTGTTTTTGTATTTATTCAGCCTTTTATGAGTCATGCTCAAAGAGTGAAATTATGTTTTACAGAAAGTTCGGTTCTTGCCGATGTTACGCTTGGCTTTACTAGTTTAACGACTATGGCGGATATTAGTGTTTCCGTTGTTAGTTTTGGCATCACTAATGTTGATGTTTGTTTTATTGATCATCCTACTCTAAATAGTATTGAAATTGATTTTGTAAGTAGTCCGGTTGTGGCTGATGCGAGTATTTGTTTAACAAGAAATACAGTCTTGGCAGATAAAACGATAGGTATTACAAATCTATCTGCTATTGCAGATGTTGTTGTGGGGTTATATGATTCACCTACGCTGAATACGAAAGATATCTATTTAAGAGATGTTGATGTTAATAAACTTTCAATAGAAGAGAAAGTGGCTATATTGTATTGCTTAGGTTTGCTGAAAAAGAAGTAGAAATTGAGATAATATTTTTTTCTAAAATCCGACACTGTTTTCTATAAGGATTAATAATCCGCATAATTAGATATTAAAATTATGGTTATTTCAATGTTTTGAATTAATATGAAAAGATTGTTATTAATATTAAGTATTTGTTTATTTGTTGTGTTAGTTCATAATGAACTTTATGCACAGCATCAGACATTTTTAGGTATTAATTTGGGTGGTAATTCGGAATTGTTCAAATATGAACTTAAACAAAAAGGTTTTTACGAGAGCAGAAAAGAAGGCTATGACTGCTTATATGGGCAATTCTTAGGTGTGAATTGTCGACTTTGGATTCTTGAAAATGAGTACAATGTTGAGAAGGTCACTCTTAACTATAGGTATGACGAGAAACATTCATACGAGAAAGCAAAAAGTATGGTTTTGGGGCTGACTCAAATTATTTGCAAAGAACTCCAGAAAGAAAACGAAAAATATTTTCTTGAGGAGGGTGTTTGGATTGTAGGATATTATAAAAGTACCTTCATTTATTTGAAGAATGGTTATTATGAGGTGAGTGCCGTTTGTCTTGATGATGATTGGATAGTCTCCGTAAGTGTGGTAGATAGTCCTAATTATATACTTTTTAATATGCATTTACAGCAAGAAAAGAGTTCTTCAAACAAAAAGAATAGTAGATAATGCCACTCTAGTAGATGAATCACTCCTTGCGGATGTTCTACCGATTGCCGTTGTGTCGGATCAGTCCCAGCGGATGTTCCCCCGACTGCCGTTGTGTCGGATTTGCAATCCGACACTGTGTACTATAAGGATTTGCAATCCGCTGACAATATTCAATAATATAAGGAATAATATGTTTTCGGATTAAAAATCCTAATAGAATGTTGCATCGGATTGCAAATCCGATGCAGCGGAACATATTCTGTCGGATTGGAAATCCTAATAGTAAGTTGCATCGGATTGCAAATCCGATGCAGCGGATGCATCGTAAATAAGCCTCTATTCAAGTCCCCATCCGGGGAACCTTCATCTACCACTTCCATCCCCCACATATAAGAATGTGGCGACCTGCGGTCTGCCCATTCTCATGTGCGGGGTTTCGCACAGGCTTAGGCCTGTGGAGTAGTGTCTCCGACACTTGGCTGCCGCAGTATCCGTCCCTGAGGATGTTCCGCCGAATGTTATGTTATTTTGTATGGTGGGCAATATTTATTTGAGTTGTTCGTTATCTATAAAAAATATTTAATATGCAATTGTTTCATGGTAGTGATATGGTGATTCCTACTCCCAAGATCCTTACTCCAAACAGGGCGTTGGATTTTGGAGAGGGATTTTATACTACATTGAATGAAGCGCAAGCCCGGGATTTTGCCCGGAAGGTTATGGCTAGGAATGGTTCTGAATGTGGAATTGTGAATGTGTATGAGGCAGATGTTGAGGTGATGAGGTCAGAACTGCGTTGTCTGTGGTTTGATGCTCCGAGTGAAGAGTGGCTGGATTTTGTGAGTGATAATAGGAGTGGTAGGGTTTCTTGTGAATATGATTTTGTGTATGGACCAGTTGCCAATGATGATGTGTTCCGAACATTTATTGCTTATTCGGCAGGGATTCTTTCGAGAGCTGAAACCATTGAACGTTTGAAGATTAAAAAGCTGTATAACCAATTGACTTTCTCTTCAGAGAGGTCGTTAGGATATCTATTGTTTAAATCAAACTATGTGATATGAAGTCGGATGATGCTGTTTTTACTGCTGTGTTGCAGATGTTGTTGCCTCAGGTGGTAGAAGCTATGGGACGAGAGTATGAGCTGGAGGCAACTGAGGCCTTGCGAGAATTGTACTGTTCGCGTCTCTATGCCGACTTGGAGCGTGAGGACACTAAGTTGTGGCATCTGAGTCCCTTGGCATTAGCATACATATGGCACGAAGAAAAAAGCACTGGTAGAATCATTTATCCCGTAGAAGCATGAATATAAATGTTGAGTTCCTAATCTGTTGTATTGAAGAATACAAGGTGCGACACAATGTATCAGGTCGTAAAGCATACGATATGTTTCATCTTCATGGCATAGATGACTATATCTTGCAGCATTATGACGCTCTCCATACGGCAGGTGTCGAATATACGATTCAAGAAGTAGAACAGATGATGAAGTGACATCCTCGGTTTTGTGTGATTTTGTTGAATCTGATGAAATTGAACAATTATGGTAGAGTTTAAGTTTTTGGATTATGGTACAGATTTTGGTACTCGGATAATGGGAGAGAAGTTGCGCAATCTTATTCTTCCATTGTTGGCCAAAGGCGAATTTGTAGTTTTGGATTTCTCGGGTGTGAATGTGGTGACAAATTCTTTTGCTGATGAGTGTATAGCAAAATTACTGCTAGATTTCCCTCTTGAAGAACTGAAGAAGTGTACGACATTCAAAGGCCTTAATCCTATGGCCGAAAAAAGTGTACTCGTAGCACTGCAAAGAAGATATAAGGTGATGAAGCAGCAAAGTTGCTGAAAAAGCTTTATCCCTCTCCGGGGATGTTCAGCTCGACCCTGCAGATGTTTCCGTTGTGCCGGATTAGCTTCGCTGACATTGTTGCGACTCGGCATAAGTTGAACAAGCTCAGCTCTGCACTCGCTCTTCGCAATGTTTGATGGCCTGGTGCAAGTGCATTGGTGAGGATTCTGGCTCTTGTTTGCGGCAATCAAAGTGTCGGAGACACTGCTCCGCCGACCCTGAGTCGGTGCGAAACCCCACAGAGGTTTTACTCAAAACCTCTGTGGGGTTTAAGTCTCAGTGGCATAGTGTGCCGAAGGCACACCTGAATGGCAACCAGCCCCTACGGAAGAAGCCTCTATTCAAGTCCCCCTCCGGGGAACCTACATCTACCACTTCCATTCCCCACACATGAGAATGTTGCGACCTGCGGTCTGCCCATTTCTCATGTGCGGGGTTTCGCACAGGCTTAGGCCTGTGGTGTAGTGTCTCCGACACTTGGCTGTCACAGTGCCGTTCCGAACACTTTCCAGTGCCGGATTAGCTTCGCTAACATCGCTGCCGTTTGAACTTGGGTATCAATTATGCTCTCACTTGTGCAATGCATATAGTCCGATGGAAATGGGAATATTTGTTGGATGCTACAATAATTGTGAGAAGGTTGCGTTATAGGATATCATAATGAATCAATACTATGAGTGAATTTGAAGTACCTTTTGTTACTGAGTGTGTACGTGCTTTTGGGGCTCGATTTGGTATGAGTCGCCAATCGGCATATAGCTTTCTGCGTCAGTTTAAGGGGGTGGATTTCCTTATTGAATTTTATGATGTTGAGCATTTGCAATCAATAGAAGACACATTGGACGATTTAGTTATCGTGTGCCAAAGAAATGGAGGGCAACTTGCATGATTCTATATCATGGGACAAATACTGATATTGATGTGATTGACATCTCCTTAGGTCATCGCTATAAGGATTTTGGCCGTGGATTTTACCTGACACCAAGTAGAGATACAGCAATCCGAATGGCTCGCAAGAAGGCAAACCTTTTTGGTGGTGAAGCTTATTTGATTGAGTATAAGTTTGACGATGAAGGTGTTGCTCAGAGTAATTTGCAACTGAAAGTGTTCCCCCAAAAAGCGACTCCGGAATGGTTCTTGTTTATTGAATCAAATAGAGATTGGAACCATGATCAGCCAGTTCACAACTATGATATAGTAATTGGACCAATTGCAGATGATGGTGTGGCTCTTCAAATAACGAATTATAGAGGTGGCTATATTTCAGTTGTGCAAGCTGCAAACTTGCTGCAAGACAAATATTTTGACCAACAATATTGTTTTGGATCCCAATTGAGCCTGACATATTTACATAAATTATCCGCCATTGCTCTATGACCAATAATCTCTCTCATCATCAAATAGCCGAGTACTTAGTATCAAATGCAATAAGCATGATGACGAAGTATTTGATGGAGGACAAGCATTGTTCGATTACTGTGGCTATGGATGCCATATATGGTTCGAAACTTCTTAGCCTTCTGCAACAAGAGGATGACGAGTTGTATGTCCAAGATCCCGCATACCTCTATGAGTTGCTGCAGCAAGAAGATTAATGCCAATGGAAAACAAAGAGTTTGCATATAAACCAATCGTGGTTGTTCCTACGTTGATTATCATCTATGTGATATTGCTATTATTGCTTTATTTTCAGATTGATTCTCCCATTGTTGTAGTCTTTGTCATATTTACAGCTATTGCAACATTTTTTGAGATTAGGAAATTGAAGCAGGTGATCATTGTCAATTCGGAAGGAATAAGATTGTTTAATGTGTTTGGAAATTTAAAAAAATATCCTTCTGTCTTATTTGTTGAATGGTCCGAAATAAAAGAAATCCACTTTTGTGAAATTGGGCGTAGCGTTCAAATACAACTATCTTTAAGAAAAGATACCATTTATATGGAAATTTCAGATTATTTAGGGGAGCTTTTTGCAAACAAAAGACTAAAGCAATTTAAAAAAGATGTTTACCATTCTTTCAACGAAGCCAAGAAACATCCTGCTCCCCGACGCAAGCTCTAACGGCTCCCTTCTTATTCCTCGCAGTTGTTCCCCCGACATCCGTTTTGATATAATAATTTAAGTATTATTATCCGCATAAGATATTTTATATTAATTTGGTACACTGACTGCGGGGGCAAAAGTATCAATAAAAAAAAGCATCGGATTTCGGAATCCGATGCAGGGGAAAATGCTTGTCTGTTGGAGTGCTCTTACTCTTTGGAGTAGTCTTTTTCCCAGACTGTTTTGTCATGTGCTTCAGAGCCATTCACGCGCACACTCATGATTGCATCTTTCGATGTTTTAAGTGCTTCAATCTTGGTGCGGTCCACCTTGGCATCGGCTTTGTCGGCTATGTTTTTGGCAACCTTGGATGCCTTCTTCAAGTTGGAATCGCGCAGCACCATAGTGCCGGACATTACCTCATAGCCGGAATTTTGGAATGTCTCGTTGAACACATCATTCAGATACGACCAGGCTTCCATTACTTCTGGGGTGAGAGTGCCATTTACCTCTGAGCCCCAAATGATTGTGTAGTCCTCATGCTCTTCCATACAACTTGAGGTGGTGAAAGCCATTAAGGCTACAAAAGTCATTAAAAGAATTCTTTTCATGATAATTAAGTGTTAGTTAGTATAATTATTGATAATATGAATAACTGAATTAAGCATACTTTATTATTTGAGCACCTCTGAAAAAAATACTTCTACCAAACAATCTTCTTGACAGCATTGCGAAAAATTTCGTTGTGCCAATAAATTTACCTTCTGGCTGTGCCGTTTTGAGGGGTGGTACAATAATGAAAGTAGGGTTTGCGTTATATATTGGTTAAAATATTGAGAATATGAGCGAAGAATGTTTGGTTTGCGGTGCGCCTTTGGTGTATGCTGGACAGGCACACAGGATGGAGTGTGTCATCTGCCATCGTAGTTTTGTGGCCGATGTGTGCTGCGAGAATGGGCATTATGTATGTGATGAGTGCCACACCAATGGAGTTGATTCTATTGTGGGCCTATGCTTGAAGAGTGAATCGACCAATCCTGTTGAAATACTTGAGCGAATGATGCAACTGCCTTTCTGCCACATGCATGGACCAGAGCATCATGCCATGGTGGGCGCAGCCCTGCTCACCGCCTACAGCAACGCTGGGGGAGAGGTGGATCTACTGCAAACCCTGCCCGAGATGGTGCGTCGTGGACGGCAGGTGCCAGGAGGTGTGTGTGGCAATTGGGGGGCTTGTGGTGCAGGCGTCAGCGTGGGCATATTCGTGGCTTTGGTCACCCACAGCACACCCCTTGCAGCTGAACCTTGGCGGCTGAGCAACGAAGCTACGGCTCAAGCCCTGTCTGCCATCAGCCAACATGGCGGACCCCGTTGCTGCAAACGCGACTCCTACTTGGCATTGAAAGAAGGGGTTGATTTTGCGCGCAAGAAATTCGGTATAGAGATGGATTTCACCCACCCTCAATGCTCACGCTATAAGCAGAACAACCAATGCCTCCTCAACCAATGTCCCTTCTTCCATCCTGCGGGCCAATAGCATTACTGTCTATCTCAGCGGAAACTCGGCATGGAGGTTGACAATTCGTCCATCTGCCAAACGCACACGCACATTGTCCAAAAACACAGTCTCGTCGCGGCGTGCTCTGCCCAGCATCTCAATCACCTCCTTGGTCAACCGTGGCCCTTCCACCTCAATTGGCAAGTTGAAATAATCTGAGCGATTGAACTGATAGCTCAGCACTTGCGGTTCATCTATTGCAAAATTGAAATCTTCGTGCTGCGCCTTCACTTGGATATATCCTTTGGTCAGCAAGTCGTCCAGACTCACCGTGTCGCCTTGCCGCACATAGCCCAAATATAGGGTAGGGGAGGACAGCGTCACCACCCTGAAACGCAAAATGCCTCTGGAACGAGTGTGGTTGGGATCAATTCGCTCGTCGATATGCACTGTGATGGTGCCTGTAGAGTCTTTGGGTCGCACCAGCAAGTCGTTTCGGTTGCTCCCGTCTGGGTCGCGATGCAGAAAGGCTTTGTCTTCGCCAATCGTCACCTCTATCTCCTTGGGCAGCAGCCCCGGAACAGCCACCGACATAGGATTGTCGATATTATAGTAAACATAGTCCAGTCGGGTGAGCGACACCACAGCCCGGTCGTATTGTGCCAGAGCCGACAGCGATGCCAAGAGCATCAAAGCGAAGAAGAATTTTTTCATCTTAAAAATGGTATTATTTAGGAATTGCAAAATTACAAAAAATATCTCGCATGGCCAAATGTGACCTTCATGTAGCCCGCCACACCCCCTCATTTTTTACAGCAATCAGCTCAAACCACCGAAGTCACTGCCCCCAAAAAAAGTCCGCAGCTGAATCAACTGCGGACTTTTTAGTTTTAAGAATAAGAAGTCTTATTTGGTGGCACCAGCCTTGATAGCCTTGCCAGCAGTAGCTTCATAAGCATAGCCGTAGATGGTTACGGTGGTGGTAGAAGCGTCAAATTTGATCTTCACCCAGCCATAAACGGTCTGCCCATTTTTCTTGAAAGAGATACCAGCATAGCCAGTCTTGTTGGCCCAAGCAGAGTAGCCACCTTCAGAGTAGAGGTCGGCACTGTCGTCCTGAGTAAAGTGGCCGCTTGCGTTGATTTCTTCACCTTCGTTCAGGCAGATAACCTTGTCGTAGTCATTGACACCTGCGGTGGTGAGGATGTTCACGCCGCCGTAAGCTTCCAGCAGAGCGGTGCCAGAGTAAGCAGCAATCATCAGGTCGTTGCCTTCGATAGTTACAGAACCTTCGCTGTTAACCACCACGGGAGTAGAGAAAGTGTTGGCCACAATAGTGGAAGTGGGGGTGTTGCCACCACCGTTGCCACCGCCGTTGTTGCCACCAGGGTTGTTGCCATTGTTGTCTGCGGGTTCTTTTTCACAGGAGGTCAGAGCCATGCCCATTGCCAGGAAAGCAACTGCCATTACGCGGAAAATGTTTCTTTTCATTTTGTTTGTTGTTTGTTAGTGAATAATTGAGTGTCTTTAATTTAATGTATATATCAACGCAGTTCTCCCGTTTTTATTGTTCGTGGCGGCTGCCAGATTGCAATAAATCTTCCCCCTCAGCCCTTTCTGGCCGCTCATATCGTTCATAAATAGCTGATTCCTATCGATTGCCATCCTGTATAATAAAAATGAATCATGTGCGTTATAATTCCATCAAAAAATCACTAATAATATATTACAATGATGAAAAAAGTATTGTACGCCATGTTTGCTGCCCTTTCTGTGGCCGCATGTTCCCCCAAGCAGCCCCAAGAGGCTGCCGCCCACAAGACTCTAGTGCTTTATTATTCCCAGAAGGGAACCACCCAAAAACTTGCCCAAGAACTCCAGTCGCAGCTGGGTGCCGATATCGAGAGCATCGTGGTGGAAAATCCCTATGATGGCGACTTCCAGTCCACCATCGAGCGTGGTCGTCAAGAGATGGAAGCCGGCACCATGCCCGCCATCCAACCCCTCCAGGCCAACCTCGACAACTACGACCAAATCTTCCTCTGCTATCCTGTTTGGTTTGGCACCTATGCCCATCCCATAGCCTCCCTCGTCAGCAACCACAACTTTGCCGGCAAGAAAGTGATCGTTTGCGCCACCTTTGGCAGCGGCGATTTCGAAACCAGCGTCCAAAAACTCGCCCAGGCTCTTCCTCAGGCTCAGGTGGTCGAAGGCTTTGGTATTCGTGATGTGCGTATTGCCAAAGTGGCCGACGAGCTCAACCGCTTCCTCATCGAGCAGGGCTACAAACAAGGTCAGGTAGAGGCACTCCCCGCCTTCATGGAGCACCACCCCGTTGACAACTCCGAAGTTGCCATCTTCAACGAGGCTTGTGGCAGCTACATCTTCCCCATGGGCACACCCGTTGACGTGGCTGTGCGCGAAACTGCCACCTCCACCGACTATGAGTTCACCGCCCTCAACAACGACAACCCCACCACCGTCTTCATCACCAAGGAAAAGAAGGAAGGCTCCAAGGCCGAATTCACCCGCGTGATCAGATAACTTGTTGGAATCATCCTTCAATCTTCTTCATCTTGTGGCTGCCCGCCTCAGGTGAAGAAGATTTTTTTTGTGCCCCATCGTCCTTTTTCCCCATCCTTCGTCCCTTCATTCTGCAAATATTTATCGTTTTTCAATAAAAATTTGTTGCAATTCATTAAAAAAGTTGTATCTTTGCAAACTGAAAAAAGAACATAAAAGCAACATCATCTAATGCACCACGATGAAACCCAGCATAATAGGACTTCTTCAGCAGGCATTAGAAATATAAACAGAAGAATAAACAATATTAATATCATCAAAAAATGAAAAAATCAGTTTTAACCGTTATGGCACTTTCACTCTTTGCAGCGACTGCTTGTCACAAGGGTGCCGAATTGACCTCTGGTATCAATTTCGACAACCTCGACACCACTGTCAACCCCGCCGACGATTTCTATCGTTATGCTTGTGGTGGCTGGCTCGATTCCCATCCCCTCGATGCCGAGCACAGCCGCTATGGCTCTTTCGATGTGCTGGCTGAGACCAACCAGGAACAGCTCCGCACCCTTATCGACTCCCTCTCTGCTGCCAAGAACCAGCAGGGCACCAACGCCGATAAGATTGCCACCCTCTACAACATGGGCATGGACAGCGCCACCCTCCAGCAGCAGGGTGCTGCCCCCATCCGTCCCCTCATGGAAGAAATTGCTGCCCTCAAAGGCCGCGACGCTTTGCAGAAAGAGGTTATCCGCCTCCACAAAGTGGGCATCGACCCCTTCTTCGCCCTCTTTGGCGAAGCCGACGCCGAGGATGCCAACCAGTGCATCGCTTGGATTTATCAGACCGGCACCGGCATGGGCGACCGCGACTACTATCTCGCCAACGACACCCGCTCCAAGTCTCTCCGCGAGAGCTATCAAACCCTTATGACCACCGAGTTTGCACTCTCTGGCTACGACCAAATCTCTGGCATCCCTGCCGAGAAACTCGCCAAGATGGTCATGGGCATGGAAGTACGTCTGGCCACTGCCCAGTACGACAAGCTCACCAACCGCGACCCCTTCAAGACCTACAACAAGAAAACCCTCGACGAGGCTGAGAAACTTGCTCCCGCAGTCAACTTCAAGGCTTACTTTGCCGCCATGGGTCTGCCCAAGCTCACCAGCTTCAACATGTGCCAGCCCGAGTATATCCAGGAAGTGAGCAAAGTGCTTGCCACCGCCGATGAGGCCACCATCAAGGCCTACTATGCTTGGCAGGTCATCAACTCCGCCGCTGCTTACCTCAGCGACGACTTCGTAAACGCCAACTTCGAGTACTACGGCCGTGCCCTCTCCGGCACCGAACAGCTCCGTCCTCGTTGGAAACGTGTTACCTCCACCGTCGATGGTGCTATGGGCGAAGCCCTTGGCCAGCTCTATGTCGAGAAATACTTCCCCCAGGCTGCCAAAGACCGTATGGTCACCCTCGTCAACAACCTTAAGGAAGCTTTCGGTATGCGCATCGACCAGGCCACCTGGATGGACAACTCCACCAAGGCCAAGGCCCACGAAAAACTCAACACCATCATGGTCAAAATCGGCTACCCCGACAAGTGGCGCGACTACTCCGGCCTCAAGATCGAGAAGGATAGCTACTTTGCCAACATCCTCCGCTCCAACGAGTTTGACATGAACTATGCTATCTCCAAGATCGACAAGCCCGTTGACAAATCCGAATGGGGCATGACTCCTCAGACCGTCAATGCTTACTACAACCCCACCACTAACGAAATCTGCTTCCCCGCAGGTATCCTCCAGAAACCCTTCTTCGACATGAATGCCGACGATGCTGTCAACTATGGTGCTATTGGTGTTGTAATTGGCCACGAGATGACCCACGGTTTCGACGATCAGGGTCGTCAGTACGACAAGGACGGTAACCTCAACGACTGGTGGGCTCCTCAGGATGCTGAGAACTTCAAGAGCCGTGCCCAGGTGCTCGTTGACTGCTTCAACAAAGTCATCGTTTCCACCACCCCCGACACCCTCTATGCCAACGGCGAACTCAGCCTCGGCGAGAACATTGCCGACAACGGAGGTCTCCACATCAGCTACCTTGCCATGCAGAACGCCATCGCCAAGGGTCAGGTCAACAAAGAGAAGATGGATGGTTTCACTCCCGAGCAGCGTTTCTTCCTCGCCTATGCAGGCGTATGGGCCAGCAACATCCGTCCCGAGGCAGCTATCCAGCTCACCCAGATCGATGTCCACTCCCTGGCCAAGAACCGTGTGAACGTAACCCTGCCTCACGTCACCGAGTTCCTCGAAGCCTTCGGCATCCAGCCCGGCTGCGCCATGTATCTCGCTCCCGAGATGCGCGCACAACTCTGGTAGTCAATCACCCTCGCATATTCAATAAAGGACTGCTCCATCTCGGGGCGGTCCTTTATTTTTTTGTATTGAGCAATATTATATGCTCAATGCCGTTATGTTGTGCATAGTATAATCAAGTGCAAATTATGAAGAAAATCTATCTCATGGCAATGTTGTGCATGCTGGCATCCTCAGCCGTCAATGCACAAAGCCAACCTATCGCGTCGCGTAGCGCTGTCGCCGATACCATTCCCGAATCCTTGCCCGAAATGTGGCCCGTGACAGGTGCCGACAACCTGGGTTTCAAACACCGCGTGAGCTATGGCAATTTCACCACCTCCTATGCCACCCTCGTCGAAAGCGAAACCATCAAGTCGCATCTCTTCTATGCCACTTGGCGCAAAGAAGCCACCATCAAATTTAAGCAGCAGCTGGGCGACATGGCTGTCAAGGTCAAAGTCAAGCAGAATCTCAACAACGACGAATTTGCCAAAATCATGAAGCTGTTCTCCCTCAATGTGGACAAGGGACTCGACTATGCTGTTGACATCAACCACCCCCAGTCCGGTGTCTGGCACATGGCTTGCAACACCTCTTTCGCCGACCAAGACTTCGACTGCGGAGTGCTCTATGCCGACAGCGGGAAAGCCTACACCATCCGTGGCCGCAACTATTCTACAAGCAAAGATGTGATGTTTCTCCGCACCCGCTTTTATTATACCATCTTCGATGGCGACAAGCGTGTTGCCGCAGTTGATTCCGATGGCAAGGGCTGGGCATGGATTGACACCAGTCTCCCTGCCGAACAGCAGATTGTGCTGGCCGCAGCATCTACCTCTCTGCTCATGCTCAAATGGCTCGTGGTAGAGTAACATTCATTTAATTGTATAAAACAATGAAAAGAAAAATCATCATTATTGCTTGTTTGATAGCAATCCTTCCCCTTGCCACCCAATGTACTGGGGGTGGCAATTCCTCGCGCCAAGCCCCAACCACCACCAGCGCTTTCGCTTCCTTTGCCCAGCATTTCAGCCAATCCACAGCATTCGCCACCGCCACCGTGGGTGGACAAGAGGTGCTACTGGTGTCGCAAGAAGTTTTCGGCGAAGAGAACTGCCTTGATCTTCTGGCAATCGAAGCCTCGGTCTTTGCCCTCGACTCGGTGGGCGGTGTGCTCAGCCTCGGTTCTGTGCGTTCTCAGGGCACCAACTACCCCGTGTCGCTGCTCGATGCAAACTGATGGTGGCCGGGCACCAATTCGTCTATTCCTACGATATCCGTGGTGCAATTCCCGAGCTGGTGTTGGACAACTGCGTCTGCGGCAACGGGTCTGAGCTGGATCTCATGTTCGACACATTTGAGATGGCCAAACCTATCATTTTCCATCGATAATCAATCTCTTTTGATAGCATGACCGTACAAGAGTATCGCGATTTTGTTTGGGCAGGCAACGCCGTGGTGGCTGGTAGCCAATGTTACCGTCTGCCCCGGTGTCACCATCGGCCAGGGAGCCATCGTGGCTGCTGGATCAGTAGTCACCAAAGATGTGTCTGCTAAAACCGTAGTGGGCGGCGTGCCTGCCAAATTCATCAAGTGCATTTAGCCAATCCCCACACCACTAAACTCATCTTTTCTCACGCGAATACATTGTTGACGACCTCACTCAGTTAATGAAAAAGAAAGGACTATTGGCAGCATGATACTCTATCACACATCCTACATCCGCATAGAGCATCCATGAATAAGTTGAATGTCCCTTAAATCGGCTTCGGAAACCACTATATTTCACGCAATAAAACAACACAATGCGTTCGCCAATTGTCACCACCCCATCCCCAGCTTCCAATCCATGCTTATGGCCAGTCTCTATCCCAAGCAACGCCTCCGTTCAGCCTTAACTTAAGCCTCCATTTAGTCCTAACTTAAGCCCTCATTCGGTCTTAACTTAAGCCTCCATTCGGTCTTAACTTAAGCCCTCGGCCAGCCCTATAGCAGCTTTGCATCCACAATCCTTAATAATAATACATGTCGTGTATAGTAGATGCGTCAGCCGTCCCCTCTTTAGAGGGGTACGCCGTAGGCGGGGGATATGCTACGGCTGACGGAGTCAGCACAAATATATAAGTCCATAATATACAAGCATAACAACCACTCACTTCTGCTCATAAGGATGCATGGAGTTTGAGCTATTTGTCACATGCAGCGGTTTCTAGGCAAGCTTAAACAAATCGCCATTTTTTTGTCATTCCCAAAACTTTTAGTATATTTGCAGAGTAATTTATCAAAGCATTATCAACTTTAAAACACTAGATTATAGAGAAATAATATTGATTTAAAATAACATACGACATAATAAAGCGTTTTCGCTTTTCTTTGCAATGTTCGAAACCTGGAAAATTTCTAACGCAATGCTCAAGAAAGCAGAAACGCTCGCGGTAATACCGTGAGCTTTCTTGTTTGGCATTGCAGGTAGTTCCAGGACCTCGAACATCATTCAAGAAGTTCGCGGTTTTTTTTATGTCATATTTGATATTAAATTATTCATTAATTAAAACTTATACTTTTATGAAAACAAAGAAACGTTATGAGTCTCCT
>JAKSMP010000051.1 GCA_024400505.1 Bacteroidales bacterium
GCGGCTGAGATTATACCCTTGACCTGATCCGGATAATACCGGCGGAGGAAAATGATTATGAAACAGAAAAAAGTAACAGTTTTGAGCCTTGCAGCCTTAGGCTTGCAGCTCGCAGTCGGCTCCTCGGCTATGGCCCAGCAGCCTGTGCAGACAAAAGACACCGTGAAGGTGCTCAACGAAGTTTTAATTAAGGATTCGCGCGTGAGCGAGAAGTCGCCTTTCACCACGTCGAACCTCGACAAGAAGCAGATTGCCGAGACTAAGACCGAAATCTCCATTCCCTATATGCTGGAGCTCCAGCCTTCGGTGGTGGTGAGCGGCGAGAACGGCAAGTTGGGCGAGACCTCTATGCGTATTCGTGGTGTTGACGCTACCCGCATCAACGTTAACATCAACGGTATCACCCTCAATGACCCCGAGAGCCAGAGTGTGTTCTGGTACAATGTGCCCAACTTGGGCGGCATGGCGCAGAGCATCCAGATTCAGCGCGGTGTGGGTGCCAGCAATGGCGGTAGCTCTTTTGGTGGTGCCATCAATCTGCAGACCTTGAATTCCCGTAGTCACCCCTATGCCGAGGCTGGCATCAGCTACGGATCGTGGAACACCCGCCAGTACGACATCAGTGCCGGTACCGGTATCACTAAAAGCGGTTTTGCTTTCGACGTGGCCTACAACGGTCAGACCACCGATGGCTTTGTGCGCAACGGTTGGGCCGACCAGCAGAGCCTTTTTCTGAGCGGTAGCTACTATGGCGAGCGTTCGCTGCTCAAGGCTGTGGCCATTATCGGCAACCAGCACACGGGCATCACCTGGAATGGTGAGGATGCCTCGGTGCTTGACGAGAATCCCCGCTACAACAGTGCCGGCGAGTACTACGATGCTTTGGGCAATGTGTACTACTACGGCAACGAGTGCGACTACTACAATCAGCGTCGCTACCAACTCTACTACAGCTATCTGCTGAGCGACAACTGGAGCCTCAAGGCTGTGGCCGACTTTACCCACGGCGATGGCTACTATGAGCAGTACAAATATAACAAGAAGTATAGCAAGTATGCCATTGAAAAGAGTGGCAAGAGCGACTTCATTACCCGCAAGCAGATGCTGAACAGTGCCTATACTGCCAACGTTTCGGCCAACTATAATGGCGAGAAACTGTCGGCTTCGTTTGGCGAGATGTTCCTCTACTACGACGGCAACCATTTTGGCAATGTGCTGTGGTGCAAAGACTCCACTGGTTTCGACGAGAATAATTTCGAGTGGTATCGCAACACTGGCCATAAGACCGACGCCACCACTTATGCCAAGTTTGACTACCAGTTCAACAATAAGCTTAATATGTATGCCGACTTGCAGCTGCGTGCCATCAATTATGCCATCAACGGCATGAGCGACGATTTGTTTATGATGGACACCGTGCTCAACTACCTGTTCTTCAACCCTAAGGTGGGTGTGAACTATCGCCTGAAGGACAATCAGCGCATGTACTTGGTGGCCGGCATCGCCAATCGTGAGCCCGCCCGCGCCGATGTGAAGGATGCTATTGGCAACATGGTTTGGTACGGCGACCCCTTCAAGATTAAGGCCGAGACCATGCTCGACATCGAGTTGGGCTACAACCTCAACACCGGCCGTTTCGCTTTTGGTGCCAACGGCTACGCTATGCTCTATAAAGATCAGCTGACTCCCTCTGGCGACCTGAGCTCCAGCGGTTACGCGCTGATGGAGAATGTGGATAAGAGCTACCGTCTGGGTATTGAGCTTGTGGGTGGCTACCGCTTCTGCAACTGGTTCCGCTTCGACGCTAACCTCACCCTCAGCATGAACAAGATTATCGACTACACCTATACCGATATCCTCAACGATACTACTGTCCAAAACGTTACTGCCAACACCGATTTGGCTTACTCGCCCAGCGTGGTGGGTGCATGCATTGCCACTTTTGAGCCTGTCAAGAATTTGAAGCTGCAGCTCACGGGCAAGTATGTGGGCAGCCAGTATTTGGACAATACTTCGCGCGACTGCTACAAGCAGGATGCTTATTTCTTGCTCAACTTCAAAGCCGGCTACACCTGGCATCTGCGCAGCCACAACGAGATTGAGGCCCAGGTGGTGGTGAACAACTTGCTGGATCGCAAGTACCGCATTGGTGCTTGGGCTGGCGACTGGGCCGACGGCGGCTGGTATGGCACATCCTGCGGCTGGTATCAGCAGCCCGGCATCAACTTCATGGGTCGCCTGGCAGTTCGCTTCTAGCACAAACACCACTTTGTATAATCCCCTTGGGTCGGCAGATTCTCAGCCCTGCCGACCCTTTTGTTTGGTTATCGTATTTGATTTACAAGTTCATCCGTTGACACCCCACATAAACTCATAACCCCATAAACTAATACCCCAATAAACCCATACCCAACTAAACCCCATAAACTCATAAACTCATAAACCCATAAACTAATACCCCCCCCATGGACAAGATTGAAATCATAGCCGCCGCAATAGGACTAGTATACATATATTTGGAATATAAGGCCAATGCATGGATGTGGCTGTTCTGCATAGCCATGTCGTTGCTCTACGGATGGGTGTTCTGGAGCAGCAAGATGTATGCCAACTTGATGCTGAACGTGTATAATATAGGCATATCGCTGTGGGGCGTGAGCCTATGGATGCGCCACAAAGGGCAGACCGATGAAGAGAACAACATACTCAGTTTTCCCCGCAAATGGTTGCCCGTGCTGCTGGGAGTGATCGTGGTGCTGGTGCCCCTGCTGGCATGGGTGCTGAAGATGATGGGTGAGACCGAAGCCCCGCTGCTGGACGGACTGACGGCCAGCCTGAGCGTGGTGGGTATCTGGATGCTGGCCAAGAAATACTATCAGCAGTGGTTCTGCTGGATAGTAGCCGACGTGCTGTATGTGGTTATGTTTGCCCACAACCACATGTGGCCCAGCATGGTGCTGTATGCGGTGTATGTGGGAGTGGCCGTGGCCGGCTGCGTGGCGTGGCGGAAGAGGTGTTGAGGTTGTTGATTTGCGATGGTAGAATGCAGAGTTCAGTTTCAAATCAACAAAAGGAAACGTCTAAAAATGTTTTTCAAGCTAAGCAGGCTCAGCAAAAAGGACTGAAAGAAATTATTAGACATTAATCAGAAATTTTTGGTTGTTAATAATTTCTTTCAGTTCATAAGTTTCGCTTGCGAAACATAGATTATCCAATTTTTAAAGGTCACCCAAAATCAATTCAACAATAAATTCCTATATTTTAAAAAAAAGTTGTATTTTGCAATTGTAAAATTTAATTGCATACAATTGAATGAGCCGAAAAAATAATCCATTAAGCATTGACAATCAGCTTTGTTTTCCACTTTACGCTGCGGCAAAAGAGGTGGTGAAAAGATATACTCCGTATCTGAAACCGTTAGGGTTGACCTATACGCAGTATATTGTGATGATGGTTTTGTGGGAAGAGAAGGAGGTGACCTCGGCTCATTTGGGCGAGCGGCTGCATTTGGACTCGGGCACGCTTACCCCCATGCTCAAAAAGATGGAGCAGAACGGCTTGATATGCCGTAGGCGCAGCGATGTGGATGAACGAAATCTGGTGGTGGCCATCACGCAGCAGGGGGAGGAGTTGCGCCAGAAGGCGGTGAAGGTGCCGGCCAAGATGGCGCAGTGCGTGAACCTCTCGGCGGAGGAAGCCGTTGTGTTATATCAATTGCTGTACAAGATATTGGATTAATTATTAACTCTATTATACAAAATACCATGGAAAAGAAAAAACACAACTGTGAAAATTGTCCCATTCGCGCAAAGTACGACAAGAGCCCCCAATCGCTGGTTGGCCGTTTCTGGCGCTGGCATATCAATTTCTGCCCGGTTGGAAGGACTATTTCACCTCGCTGACAGAGGAGGAAAAGTCCGCCCTGCGCCAGAAGTACAACTTTACCAAGTACAACGAGAAATAGCAGTTGTTTATGAGCTCGTTTTATGATTTTACGGCCACGAGCCTCAGCGGCAAACCCATCAGCATGGAGCAGTATCGTGGCAAGGTTGTGATGGTGGTGAACACGGCCAGCAAGTGCGGCTTCACCCCCCAGCTCGAAGGCTTGGAGGCTCTATATGAAAAATATGCCGACCAAGGTCTGGCCATCCTCGGATTCCCCTGCAACCAGTTTGCCCACCAGGAGCCGGGCAGCGAGGAACAGATTGCCCAGGGCTGCGTGCTGAACTACGGCGTCACGTTCCAGATGTTTTCCAAGATTGATGTCAATGGCGCAGAAGCTCATCCCATCTATCAGTGGCTGAAGAGCCAGCCCAAGGGGCGAGGCACTATGGGCAATGCCATCAAGTGGAATTTTACCAAGTTTTTGCTCGACCGCGAAGGTCATGTGGTGGGCCGCTATGGCAGCATCGTCACTCCCGAAAGGCTGGAGCAAGAGCTGAAGAAACTCCTGTAATCTCTGGCAAGAAAACTAAAAAGGGGCGGCAACTATCAGGTTGCTGCCCTTTTTTTGTGGTGTTGATTAATTTTTGTATCTTTGCAATAGTGGATTTGTGATTGATTGGATGAATAATTTTATATGAAACAATTTTTTGCAAGATTTTGTATGAAGTTTCGTGCTTCGAGGATAACTTGGTTGATGGCCGCCGCAGGTATGTTGGCAGTGCAAGGCTGTTTCCCCGAACACGATGCCAAAACAGAGCTGCGTGGCGCACTTTATGTTGACAGCACTTTGTTGGCACCCTTGGCTGGCGACACACTGGTGGTACATGATCAGAAGTTGGGCAAAGTGGGCATCTCGTTGACCGACGATTCGGGCCATTTTGCCTTTTCTTATTGGAGCAATGGCGTGGACGCCAATCCTGATGCCAAGTTCCAGATGAGCTATCCATTAGTATTTCTCTGCTATCGTGGGGATACACTCTGGGCTGGCGAACGCCATGGAAAACGCGACAATATCGTGATTTATCCCGGTATCAATAGAGAGAAGGGAGTCTGGTATGAGAAGTAGGTGGCTATTTGTAGTTCTGATGCTATTCAGCCTGGGCGCAAGGGCGCAGGATACGCTGCGGGGATTCCGAAACAATGTGAAAGTGGGTTTGCTGCCCACCACCCTCATGGCCAGCCCGTATATCTCATACGAGCATACTTTTGCCAAGGGATTCTCGCTGGAGGTGGACGGATATTATCAGAGTGCCGATGCCAAGTGGTCGTATCTGAAACCATTTGAAAACGTGTTTGGTACTCAGGTGGCGATGAAATATTTGGTGGCCGTGAGGCTTGATGAATGGTGGAATATGGGGGTGATACCTTGGATTAAGGAAATCCATGAGCATGGCGGTGTTGTCCCCACCATTCGGGAAATGCAGAAGAATAATGTCCAGCGTAGGCGGATGAAGCGCGAGGGGGTCCTTGTTAGTGGCACATATCTCAAGGCTGGCCTGACCTATCAACACAAATGGCGCACTTTTGACTGCTTCGTGGGCAACCAAGGCAGCACCATCTTTACGGAGGATCGCACCTTCTCCGGCGAGCAAATGGGCTTGAACCTCATCATTGGCAATCAAACGGTATATCCATTTGGATTGATTCTAGACTTTTATGGCGGAATCCACGTCCCGATGCTGACCACCGGCATAGGGCAAAATAGTTTATGTCCAGCTTACGTCTGGCTCCTCACGGGGGGAATGAAAATAGGTTGGGCTTTCTAGATGAGTTGCGTATAATAAGAAAGGCTGGCAAATTTGCCAGCCTTTTTTATTCAGATCATCATCTTCAGTAGGTCTTGACCCACGTCGCGACGATAATAGCGATCTTCCCATTGTATCTTGGACAGCTCTTGGTAAGATTTGAGCAAGGCCGATGGCATGCTATCGGCCAGCGAAGTGACGCAAAGCACTCGGCCGCCATTTGTGACCACCTGGCCATCGGCGTCCAATTTGGTGCCAGCATGGAATACGATGCTGCCTTCCACCTTGTCGAGGCCAGTGATGACATGGCCTTTCTCATAATGCTCGGGATAGCCGCCTGCCACCATCATGACGCAGGCTGCGGTGCGGGGGTCAATGTCGAGGGTGGCTTGATTTAGGCGGCCAAGCCAAGTGCGCTTGAAAAGCTCCACCATGTCGCTCTTGATGCGGGGAAATACGCTCTCGGTCTCGGGGTCGCCCATGCGCACATTGTATTCAATAACATAGGGGTTGCGTTCGCCTTTGTCGTCCATCACTGCCATGAGCCCGATAAAGATGAACCCTTTGTAAGAAATCTTATCGTCGTGGAGACCTTTGATGGTGGGGATGACAATACGCTCTTCCACTTTTTGCATGAATTGTTTGTCGGCGAAATGCACAGGGCTGATGGAACCCATGCCGCCAGTATTGAGTCCAGTATCGCCTTCGCCGATGCGTTTATAGTCCTTGGCCGTGGGGAGGATTTGATAATGTTTGCCATCGGTGAGCACAAAGACGCTCAGTTCCACTCCGCTGAGGTATTCTTCAATCACCACTTTTGTGCTGGCAGCACCAAATTTGCCTTGGAGCATATTCTTCAATTCTTGCTCGGCTTCGGCCAGGTTGTCCAGAATGAGCACCCCCTTGCCAGCGGCCAATCCATCGGCTTTGAGCACATAGGGAGCCTTGAGTGTGTGGAGGAAAGCGATGCCGTCGTTCAGAGTGTCGGCGGTGAAGGTTTTATATGCTGCGGTGGGAATGTTGTGCTGCTGCATGAAGTGTTTTGCAAAATCCTTGCTGCCTTCGAGTTGTGCGCCCTGCTGGCTGGGACCAATGACCATTACGTCGCTCATGGAAGGCTCTTGTGCCATATAGTCAGTGATGCCCTCTACGAGTGGGGCTTCGGGTCCGACCACAAGCATGGTGATTTGCTGCTGGCTGATAAAGTCGCGTACGGCAGGGAAGTTGGTGGGGTTGATGTCAACGTTTTGGCTTTTGGGGAGCAAGGCAGTGCCTGCGTTGCCTGGAGCGATGAATAGTTTTGTGCAGTTGGGACTTTCTGCGATATTGCGGGCCATGGCATGTTCGCGGCCGCCGGAACCAAGGAGTAGAATGTTCATTGTGTGCGTATTTACTTTAATTTTTTAAAAGTGCAAAGATACGAAAAAAAAATCATTTTATAGATTTTATCGTTAGATAATTCGATAATTGGTGGGCAAACGATAGCTGCCATTCGGGGAAAGAAAAAAGGTCCGGCAGTTGGTCCGGACCTTTTAGGTACTAGTTGAGATAAACTTTAATGTTTACATCTCCTATGCGGATGTTTTGGAAACATCTTGCAAAGAGGAGAATGTTTTGTACAACTTGCGGTGAGGGTTGTACGACTGTGCTCGCAGTTTCAATCGATGTACTCGAGTTGCAGTTTAGCTCATAGTCTTGCATCATACGCGCCAAATTAAGTTGAACATTGGGTTAATATCTCCATTCCTCTTTGAGAAATATGCCTTAATAACTCTATTTGTTCTGCATTATTGTATGCTCAAATGTTAATTAACATTTAGTTGGTTAAATAATTCCATGTGCAATCATAAGTTTTTAAGACTAATGGGATAACAAAATACTTTCCTAAATTATATCATTATTCTAGTATCTTGCTGTCTATCACTTCTCTTTACGCTTCTATAGCTAAGTCCACAAGGCTTGCTACGATTATTCTTTCGGCCAAGCAATTTGCACGAAAATAAACGCAAAGTTGCACGTATTGAATTTATAGATTCCACCTTTGTTTTTGCAAATATTTGGCAAAGAATGAGCGGGTCGCACATTGGTGCAGCCCGCTCAGATATGTTGGCCTGAGTCGGCGATTAGAATTCGATATACATGTTGTGTTCTTCGGCCAGGCGACGAAGGTTGATGATGGCGTAACGCATGCGGCCCAATGCGGTGTTGATGCTCACTCCTGTGCGTGCGGCAATGTCTTTGAAATCGCATTTGCCATAGTGGCGCAGGATGACAACTCGGCGTTGCTCGGGGGGCAGCATTTTCACCAGTTTGCGGATGTTGCTGCTTGTCTGTTTGCGCATGATGGACTGCTCCATGTTCTCGTCGTGCAATTTGAGGGTGTCCACCACATTGCAATCGGGGCGATTGGGGATGATGGGCATTTTGTTGATGCGACGATAGTTGTCCAAAATGGTGTTGTGGGCAATGCGCATAACCCAGTGGATGAATTTGTTTTCGTCCTTGTATTGTCCACGATTGATGGTGGCCACTACTTTGAAAAATGTATCTTGGAAAATGTCGTCGGCCAGTTCTTTGTCTTTGACCGCAGATATAATATATCCATAGACCTTTGCCTGATAACGGGAAAGGAGAATATCGAAGCAGGCATAATCGCCGTCTTTATAGCGCTGTATCAGCTCGTTGTCGCTGAGCGTTTCCAATGATTCGTCAGTCATTTTTCGCTTTTTTAGTTGAACTGATATGAGTGTTTCGATAGTCCTTATTGTTTGTTAATATTTATATTTTCGAAATGCAAAAATACACATTTTTTCTCACATAAAAAAAAATTGTACGCATTTTTTGTTTTTTTAGTATGTGAAGAATAAAAAAATTGCATGCTATTTGTAATCTCCACGATCTACAACAGTTTTATAGCCTATGGCCTGTAGGCTTCGATTGATATTGGCAAGTGCTTCGGCCGCTTCATCGCCAGTGCAAATTTTGTTGTCGTAGATATTATAGTCTTTGCGGTGGGTGAGTGGTGAGAGGTTGGGCATTATCACGTTGGCGCCATGCAGAATGCCAAGTTCTCGGCCTTGGGGGTGCAGGGTGCCTAAGGCCGTAGTGGCGGGTAGGAGCACATGGGGCTGCAGCAGACGGATGACCGACAGCAGACGAAGTGTGTGTTCGACAGATCCACTGGGTTTTGAGGCAAAGGGGGTGTGTTGGGTGGCAACAAAAGGACCTATGCCCACCATTTGTGGCTGGAGAGAAAGGATGAATTGAAGGTCGGACAAAAGGGTGTCAACAGTTTGCCCTGGAGAGCCTACCATAAATCCGCAGCCTACTTGGTATCCTATTTCCTTGAGATTGTGCAAGCTTTGCATACGGTGGTCAAAAGACATCTCGGCGGGGTGCAGTTGGGCATAGTGTTTGCCATCAGCAGTCTCATGGCGTAGCAAATAGCGGTTGGCCCCAGCTTCAAAAAGTAACTGATAGCTTTCGCGACTACGCTCTCCCAAAGAGAGGGTGATGGCACTATCTGGGTACTGCTGTCGGATATTGGAAATAATGCGGCTGAGGCGTTCGTCGTTGAACCAGGCATCTTCGCCCCCTTGCATAACAAAGGTTCGAAAACCAAGCTTATGGCCTTTCTCGCAAGATGAGTAGATGTCGTCCTCGGAAAGTCGATAGCGCACAGCCATGTGATTGCTGCGACGGAGTCCGCAATATAGGCAGTCGTTTTTGCAATAGCTGGAGATTTCGATAAGCCCACGGATGAATACATGTGTACCATAGATAGACTGCGCCACCTGTTGGGCTTGCTCACGCAAGGTTGAAAGAAAAACATTGTCGTCAGTGGTAAGGATGTATTGCAGGTCTGCCTTTGTGACAATGCGCTGGCGTAGGCGGTCGAAGATATCCATGTCTAATTGTTTTGTCGGTTTTGTCCTGCTAGAAGTCCGCAGGCGGCCATGATATCTTCGCCTCGTGAAGCTCGGATGGTGCAGATGATGCCGTGATCGTTGAGATACTGGCAGAACTGATCCATGGCTTTGGGTGAGGATGTCTGGTAGGGAGTGTTGGGCGAGGAGTGGAAGCGGATGAGGTTGACACGACAGAAGAGACCTTTCAGCAGACGCACTAGTTCTGCAGCATGTTTGAGGTCGTCGTTAAGTCCTCTAAACATGGTGTATTCAAACGATATGCGGCGCTGTCCATGCCAGTCATACTGCTTGAGCAATGCCAGCACTTGCGCTATGGGATAGGCTTTCTGCATGGGCATAATGGTCAGGCGCTCGGCAGGGTAGGGGTTGTGGAGAGATACGGCCACATGGCATTGACTCTCATCCAGAAAACGTTTGAGACCAGGCACAATGCCCACGCTTGACACCGTGATGCGGTGGGGACTCCAACCTAATCCCCAATCCGAGGTGAGGACGGCTATGCTGGCCAACACGTTGTCGAGGTTGTCCATGGGTTCGCCCATGCCCATATATACTATATTGGTAAGGCGGTCAAATTCGGGGATAGAAAATATTTGGTTGAGAATGTCGGCTGCGGATAAGTTTCCGTGGAATCCTTGTTGGCCAGTGACGCAGAATCGGCAGCCCATCTTGCAGCCCATCTGGCAAGAGACGCAAAGAGTGCCACGGTCGCCGTCGGGGATGAATACGGTCTCCACATATTGCTGGGTTCCGTCGGTAGAAGAAGCCACTTCGAACAGGTATTTCTTGGTGCCGTCTTTCGACACCATGCAATTGATGGGGTCGTGGCGTCCAATGGATGCAATCTCTTCTAATCGTGCACGAGCTTTGAGCGAAAGGTTGGTCATAGCATCCATGCTGTCAACATGCTTTGCATAGAGCCAATCACATATCTGCTTGGCTGCAAATTTGGGCAGACCTTCTTGTGCACAGAGGGCTTGCAACTCGGTCAAGGAACTGCCTAGGAGTTCTATCTTGGTGTCAGTCATGGGCTAGAAATCAAATTCTTCGTCAAAAAGGATTTCCTGTTGGAATTTGGAGCAGTCAAGTTCCACATCCAAGGGCACATTGGGACGTTCGAAGTCGCCGCGGGGGAATTTGAGGCTCTTGTCCTGATAGATGCTGCGCATGAAATGGCCGAAGATGGGCAATGCCTGTGCGGCACCTTGTCCATAGGTCATGTTGCGGAAGTGAATAGAGCGCACCTCACCTCCGGTCCAGATGGCAGTGGCCAGTTTGGGTGTGATGCCCACAAACCAGCAGTCGGAGTTGTTCTGAGTGGTGCCAGTCTTTCCCGCAATAGCGGTGCTGAATTCGCCCAGCTTGTATTTGTAGTTGAGGCGCACACCGGTGCCGCTCTGCACCACGCCTTTCATCAGTTCAATCATCATATAGGCGGTGCGTTCGCTGATGGCTTCGTGGCGTTCGGGGGTGAATCGGTCCAGAACAGTGCCTTTGCTGTCTTCGATGCGAGTGATGAAGATAGGCTCTACGTATTCTCCCTTGTTGGCAAAGGTGGCCATAGCACCAGCCATCTCATACACGGTGATTTCGGGCGTACCCACGCAGATAGCAGGCACAGCGTCGATGTCGCTTGTTACGCCCATCTTGCGGGCAACGGATATCACCTGTTCGGGCGATCCCTGTTTCATCAGGTAGGCTGATACCCAGTTGACGGAGTGTGCCAGTGCCCATTTGAGGGTAACCATCTGGTCTTCTCTTTCGTGGGTGGAGTTTTTGGGGCACCAATCGGCTTGGCCAAACTGCGAAAAACATACTTGGGCATTGGGCACCTCGGTGCAAGGATACATGCCTAGGTCTTGCAATGCCATGGTGTAAACGAAAGGTTTGAAAGTGGAGCCAACTTGGCGGTGACTCATCACGTTGTCATACTTAAAGTAGCGGTAGTTGATGCCGCCCACATAAGCTTTGACATAGCCTGTGCCAGGTTCTACAGACATCATGCCCACATTGAGGAATTTCTTATAGTAAAGCAGCGAATCCCAAGGCGACATCACGGTGTCGATGTTACCTTTCCAAGAAAACACACGCATCTTTACTTTTTCTTTGAAAATCTTGCGTATTTCTTTCTCGCTTTTGCCTTGGTTGTGGTGGAGTTGGTAGTAGCGGTCGGAGTTTTTCATGGCCTGAGTGAGAATCTTCTCCTGCAATTCAGGTGAGATATCGTTGAATGGGTTGCCATCGCGGCTCTTGAGTTCGCGGAAGAACTGGGGCTGCACCTCTTTGCTCATGTGTTCGCGCACGGCAGCTTCGGCATATCGCTGCATGCGGGAGTCAATGGTAGTGTAGATACGTAGGCCGTCCTTGTGCACATCGTAGTGTTCTCCATCGGAGTTGCGGTGGTGTTTGCACCAATCTTTCATGTAGTTGCGGATATATTCGCGCAGGTAGGTGGCCAAGCCGTCGTTGTGGCTCTGGGGGGTGTAGTTCGACACATCAATAGGCTCTTGGCTGTACTTTTCCATCTCCTCATCGCTCAAGTAGTCATACTTGTTCATCTGGCTCAGTACGGTGTTTCTGCGGTTGAGGGCGTTTTCGGGATGTTGAATGGGGCTGTAGGCTGTGGGAGCCTTGAGCAAACCCACCAGCATGGCCGACTCTGTTACAGAGAGATCGGCTGGTGCCTTGTCAAAGAATGTTTTGGCTGCAGTTTTGATGCCGAAAGAATTGCTGCCAAAGTCCACGGTGTTGAAGTACATGGCTATAATTTCCTGCTTGGAGTAGTTGTGCTCCAATTTCACTGCCACCACCCACTCTTTGAATTTCGAGAACACGGTGCCTATCTTGCCCTTGTGCTCACGGGGGAAGAGGTTTTTGGCCAGTTGCTGGGTGATGGTGCTGCCACCGCCGCTGCTGCTGTGGCGGCCCAAGAAGGTCTTGAAGAACACACGCATGAGGCTTCGCGAGTCAATGCCGGAATGCTTGAAGAAGCGAACATCCTCGGTTGCGATCAATGCGTTGACCAGATTGGGCGAAAGTTCGTCATAGGTGACATTGGATCGATTTTCCACACCGATAAAGCCCAGTATTTCGCCATCTGCCGATATCACCTCGGTGGCTTGGTTGCTCTTGGGATTCTCTAGCTCCTCAAAGGAGGGCATGAATCCTAGCCACCCGAGTGAGAGAAGGATGAAAAAAAGGAAAATAAAAATCCATACCCCAGCGAAGATTTTCCATGCTAGGGTAATCTTACTTTGGTCTATTTTTTTCTTTTTCTTGGCCATGTTTTAAATCGTTATTTGGTCGAAGGGTTTACTATTTGTTGAACTGCTCGATGCGGAGTCCTACGCTGCGGAGTCCCACCACATTGGTGTCGCGCATGCCGTGTCCTATCTCGAAATGATAGTGACCCGTGCGGGGGAAAATCACATGGCGTCGGAATACGAAGCGGCTGTCGATGTATCGGCCTGTGCGGCGTCCATACCAGCTGCCTTGTGGGTCGGCCAGCGGACATTCCAAGGTGTCGTGTGCTATGCTGCCGTCGGGGAAAGTGGTGTGGATAAAGAGAAAGGTGTTGGCCTTGTCGTAGGAGGTGCTATTGCGCAGGTCGATGTAAAAATCGTACATTTGCAATGTGTCCTCCACATCCACGTCGTATTTGAGATACTGGTTCAGATTCCAGCCGAGCTCATCTACATCTTGTTCCGAGGCGTAGAATACATTTTTGTTGCAGCTTATCAGGGTCATGCAGGTGCATGCTGCGATGATTAATATCTTGATTTTGTGCATACTTACACTATCCTTCAATGTGGTTCTGTTGATCAATCTTTTTTCTCTTGTTTGTTGTTGGGCATTGTGCCGTTGGGTGCTCCGTTGTTGCGGTGCTGGTGGTTGTGGCCGTTGTTGCGGGGACGGCGTTGGCGCTGTTCATCTCTGGGCATGTCGGCGCGTGGTTC
>JAKSMP010000052.1 GCA_024400505.1 Bacteroidales bacterium
GCTCGAACCAAGGACCCGCTGATTATGAGTCAGCTGCTCTAACCGACTGAGCTATGGGACCAGCTTTTCGTCTTTCGAAATCGGTTGCAAAATTACATATTTTTTTTCATTCAACAAAAAAAAAATTAATTTTTGGATTTTTGTTGGTTGAATGGCAAATAGCTACAGATAGTATTTATTGGGATAAAAAGCGGAAAAACCAACTTTAATATCTATCCAGCCAAGGTATGCAAATGGAATAATTAAGCTTTGATATTTCTTATGACACGCTTGACACGTTGACACTCCTGACACGCCAATTGAAAGTGATTGGGGAGTTATGCCTTGGTTGTGCCTTGGTTTCGCTTAGGCTTCGCCTTTGCTTCGCCGCCAAGAATTAGTCATTATCATATCCCAAGCAAGGCATAAGGTTATGAGTGGACTATGATTTAAAAGTGATGGGATATGATGTGCAGCAAACCAATCTGGATGAGCATGTTGCCTCATTTGAATAACAACAAGTTGAAGTATGCTTGATGTGGCAGAGTGAAGCGCAGCTGAAAATATATATTTATTGACCTATTTAAATATTTTTATGTTATCACGAAATAAATTCGTATCTTTGCAGACCAATAAAAAACATTTATTAATACTTAATCATATCATGTACACGATATTAAAGAAAGAAAAGCTCACCGCAAACGAGCTTTACTTGATGGAAATCAAGGCTCCTTGGATCGCACAGAGCGGTCTTCCTGGCCAATTTGTAATCGTTATCCCCGAGACTAAAGGCGAACGCGTTCCCCTTACCATCAGCGATATCGACAAAGAGCGCGAGAGCGTGACTATCGTTTTCCAGGTGGTTGGCGACAGCACCCGTCGTTTGGCTGCTATGAACGAAGGTGATGATATCTTCACCGTTGTAGGTCCTCTTGGCCGTGCCAGCGAATTGATGGAAGTGCCCGAGGCTGACCGCAAGAACCTCCACATCCTCTTTGTGGCTGGTGGTGTAGGTACCGCCCCCGTATATCCTCAGGCAAAATGGTGCCACGAAAACGGCATCGCTTGCGACTGCGTGCTTGGTGCTCGCACCAAAGAGCTTATCTTCTTCGAGGATAAGATGCGCGAAGTGGTTGACAACCTTTACATCATGACCGACGACGGTTCCTATGGCGAACACGGCTTGGTGACCAACAAGATTGAAAACCTCGTTACCGTTGAGGGTAAGAAGTATAGCCACTGCGTGGCCATCGGACCTATCCCCATGATGAAGTTCACCTCCCTCCTCACCAAGAAACTCGAGATCAAGACCATCGTTAGCATGAACTGCATGATGGTTGACGGTACCGGTATGTGCGGTGCTTGCCGCGTGACCGTGGGTGACAAGGTTAAGTTCACCTGCGTTGATGGTCCCGAATTCGATGGTCACTTGGTTGACTTCGACGAGGCTGGCCGCCGTTTGAAGAAACCCGATGAGCGTAAATATCGCATCGCAACTGTGGCTGCTGAAGGTGGCCCCGTTGACCACAAGTGCAACCTCACCGACGTTGTGGCAGAGCAGATTGCAAAAGCCACCTCACGTCAGAAAGCTGTTGAACAAGATCCTAAGGTTCGCGCAACCAATTTCCAAGAAGTTTCTTTCGGTTTCACTGAAGAGCAGGCTATTGCAGAAGCTAAGCGCTGCCTCAACTGCAAAAAGCCCATGTGCCGCACCAAGTGCCCCGTGAGCATCGACATTCCCACTTTCATTCATCATGTAGCTGAAGGTGATTTCCGTGGTGCTGCTGCCGTTATCGCTCAGGATTCCGCTCTGCCCGCAGTTTGCGGTCGTGTATGCCCCCAGGAGAACCAGTGCGAAGGCAAGTGTATCCTTGGTGTGAAGGGCGAACCCATCGCTATCGGAACTCTCGAACGCTTTGTTGCTGACTGGAATCGCGAACATAAGGACGACAAGCCCGTGGCTGCTCCCGCCACCAACGGCGTGAAAGTTGCCATCATCGGCTCTGGTCCCACCGGCCTCACCTGCGCTGGCGACCTCGCTAAGATGGGTTACGAAGTGACCATCTTCGAGGCACTGCATCACGCTGGTGGCGTGCTCGTTTACGGTATCCCCGAATTCCGTCTGCCCAAGCAGAAGGTTGTGGAACCCGAAATCGAGAACCTCAAGAAACTCGGTGTAAAGATTGAGACCAACGTTATCATTGGCAAGTCTGTGACTATTGACGAACTCTTCGACAAATTTGGTTTCAAAGCAGTTTATGTTGGTTCCGGCGCTGGTCTGCCCAAATTCATGGGCAACCCCGGTGAGACCCTCGTAGGCGTAATCTCCGCTAACGAACTCCTCACCCGCACCAACCTCATGCACGGCTACGATGAAGAGTATGCTACTCCTATCGTTCTCGGTCAGAAGGTGGCTGTTATCGGTGGTGGTAACGTGGCTATGGATGCTGCTCGTACTGCTAAGCGTCTCGGCTCCGACGTTACTGTTGTTTATCGTCGTGATCAGGCTAACATGCCTGCTCGTCGCGAAGAGGTTCACCACGCTATGGAAGAGGGTATCGAATTTGCATTCCTCACCAATCCTACCGAATACCTTGGTGATGAGATGGGCAATGTTCGCGCTATGAAGTGCGTCAAGATGGAGCTCGGCGAACCTGATGAGAAGGGCCGTCAAAAGACCAGTGTTATCGCAGGCAGCGAGTTTGAAATGCCCGTTGATACTGTTGTTGTTGCTTTGGGCACTAACCCCAACCCCCTCATCAAGAGCACCACTCCTGGCCTTGAGACCGAAAGTTTTGGTGGCTTGAAGATCAATGAGCAGACCATGACCACCCGCAAGGGCGTGTTCGCTGGCGGCGATGCTGTTAGCGGTGCTGCTACCGTTATCTTGGCTATGGGTGCTGGCCGTGCTGCAGCCAAGGGTATCGATGAATACATCAAGAGCCTCTAATCTTAAATGATTATTCTATAATAATAAAAAAGGCTGTGTTGTCACAGCCTTTTTTATTGCTTTATGAAAAAAGGGTCAAAATAGTGGTTTGCAATATACTATCGATTGGAAGGGATAAAAATCACTAGAAATGATGATTGCCTTAATGAATTAATCTTTGTATTTTTACATCTTGAAATTGCACAGTAATTACGCTGCAATTATCTGATAAACAAACTGAACGCAGAATACTAACTACACTAATATGACACTAAAAGAGCTCAAAATAGGTTCATCTGCACTAGTTACTGCTGTGGGAGGACATGGCGCCAACAGACAGCACATCCTGGACATGGGCGTGATACCAGGCGTAACGGTGACCCTAGTGAAACTGGCCCCTATGGGTGACCCTATGGAACTGAATGTGCACGGATTCTCGCTAGCACTGAGAAAAGCTGATGCCGAATTGATAGAAATACAAGAGAGCAATGCCACCACCGAATCGGAAGGATGGCATATTGAGGCCACAAGCGAACAAGAAGAAAATATACCCTATATCTACTCACTTCACGACCACAACGCCCACCCTGGTTTGGGTGAGGACGAAGTATTGTACCGCTCATCGGCTTGCCGTAGAGAGCATCACGAGAGCTCACTTCCCACAGGGACACAAATTACCTTTGCCTTGGCAGGGCAGCAAAACTGTGGTAAAACCACCCTGTTCAATCAACTGACAGGATCCAAACAACACGTGGGCAATTTCCCAGGTGTTACCGTGGACCGCAAAGATGGCATCATACGTGGACACAACGATACTTTAGTGACCGACTTGCCTGGAGTTTATTCGCTCTCCCCCTACACTGCTGAAGAGGTGGTGAGCCGCAAGTTCATCCTAGAACAGAAACCCAAAGGCATCATCAACATTGCCGATGCAGGCAACATCGAGCGCAGCCTTTACCTCACCATGCAACTGATGGAACTGGACACCCCAATGGTGCTAGCCCTGAATATGATGGACGAAATGCGCAACAATGGAGGATCGGTACGAATCAATGAAATGGAGCGCATTTTGGGCATACCTGTGGTGCCTATCTCGGCTGCCAAAAACGAAGGTATTGATGAACTGGTGGAACATGCCATCCATGTGGCACGCTATCAAGAGCGCCCCTTGCGGCAAGATTTTTGCGATAAAGATGATTGCGGAGGTGCCGTTCACCGCTGCTTGCACAGCATCATGCACCTAATTGAAGACCATGCCACTGCTGCGGGAATCCCCATCAGATTTGCCGCCACCAAGATAGTGGAGGGAGACAGCGATATCAAAACCCAATTGAATCTCTCGCAACAAGAGCTTGATGCCATTGAGCACATTATTGACGAGATGGAAGATGCCCGCGGCCTCGATCGTGCTGCCGCTATAGCAGACATGCGATTCACCTTCATCCGTCGCCTCTGCCGTCAATCGGTGGTGAAACCCCATGAAAGCAATGAGTATAAGCGCAGCCGTAAGATAGATAAAGTGCTAACGGGCAAATGGACTGCACTTCCCATCTTTGTTATTGTGATGTCGATGATCATCTGGTTGTCAATTGACGTGCTAGGCGCACCTTTGCAGGATTGGCTCAGCATGGGCATTGATTGGATAAGCGATCGATGCGATCAGGCAATGGATCAATGGCAAGTGTCTCCTGTAATACGGTCATTGGTTGTGGATGGAATCTTTAGCGGAGTGGGTAGCGTGATAAGCTTTGTCCCCATCATCATGCTGTTATTCTTCTTCCTTAGTCTGCTAGAAGATAGTGGATACATGGCCCGTGTGGCATTTGTGACAGACAAACTATTGCGCAAAGTGGGCCTCACCGGACGCAGCATTGTGCCTCTGCTAATTGGCCTGGGCTGCTCTGTGCCGGCAATCCTCTCCAGTCGCACACTTTCTTCGGCTCGAGACCGACGTATGACTGTGCTGCTTACTCCCTTTGTGAGTTGTTCAGCCAAAATACCCATCTATGGATTTTTCACCAGCATGTTTTTCCCTCACCATGGAGGATTGGTGCTGGTAGGGCTATACCTATTGGGCTTTGTATTAGGCATTTTAGTAGCTTTGATATCAAAGCATATCGGCAGAAAAAGCGAGGCAGCTCCTTTTGTGATGGAATTGCCCAACTATCGTATGCCTGGTATCAAAAACATGGCTCATCTGATTTGGGACAAGACCAATGACTTTCTCAGCAAAGCTTTCACCATCATATTCCTGGCCACAGTCATCATCTGGGCCATGCAAACATTCGACTTCAGATTCCAAATGGTGGGAAATGGACAAAACAGCATTTTAGCCACCATTGCAGGAATGATAGCCCCAATCTTCAACCCTATGGGGCTTGGCAACTGGCAGATTGTGACAGCGTTGCTAAGCGGATTCATCGCCAAAGAAAGCGTAGTGGCCACCATTGAGGTGCTGGGTGCCGCAAGCAGTTTCACCACTCTCACAGCCATCCCTATGCTTGTATTCTGCCTTCTCTATACCCCATGTGTTGCCGCCATCACCACTGTTCGCAAAGAACAAGGTTGGGGTATGGCCATCTTCGTAGTGGTGTTCCAGTGCTTAGTGGCTTGGCTTGTTGCTTGGGGTGCTTATCTTATTGCAAGTATGGTTCTATGAATCTGATTTCCTACATCATATTAGCTATAGTGGCAGCAGCCGTAGTGACTGCTGCCCTGCACATTTGGCATCGCCGCCATAATCCCCAATGTGGCGGAGGATGTTCTGGTTGTGCGTTCAAGGATAATTGCCACAACGGCTAATCCTGTCTTTGCCTCAATTTTTGCCACCAGCACAATATTTTGTTAAAGGAAGAGTTAATATTAATGTATTCATTTAATATATTACTCTCATGGTAAAAGAATATATCGAATCCCATAAAGACAGATTTATAGAAGAGTTATGCTCTTTGATTCGCATTCCATCTATCAGTTCTGAGTCGGAACATAAACCCGATATGATTCGCTGTGCTGAACGCTGGTGCCAACTGCTGAATGAAGCAGGTGCCGATAACGCACAGTTGATTGAAACCACCGGCAATCCCTTGGTTTATGCCGAGAAGATTATTGATCCGACTAAAAAGACCGTATTGGTGTATGGACACTATGACGTGATGCCCGTCACCCCCTTAGAGTTGTGGGACACCAATCCATTTGAGCCAGTCATCAAAGATGGAAAGATATGGGCACGTGGAGCCGATGATGATAAAGGCCAAAGTTTCATGCAGGCTAAGGCATTCGAAATCATGATGGCCACCAACACGCTGCCTTGCAACGTGAAGTTTATTTACGAAGGAGAAGAAGAAATCGGTTCGCCAGCCATCAAAGAATGGATCAAGGAAGAGAAAAACAAAGCCCTGCTCAAGGCCGATGTTATTGTGGTGTCAGACACCGACATGGTAAGTGCCGACGTACCAAGCATCACTACTGGGCTGCGCGGATTGGTGAAATTTGAAATGAGACTCACCGGACCCGACCACGACCTGCACAGCGGCGACTTTGGTGGCACCGTTGCCAACCCCATCAATGTGCTCAGCCAAATGATTGGCACCGTACTTGATGCACATGGACACATCACCATACCAGGCTTCTACGACGATGTGCTTGTTTGCAGCACCGACGAGCGCCAGCTTATCAATCGTGCCCCCTATAGCGATGAAGCCTACAAAAAAAGCGTGGGTGTAGAGGTGTTACATGGCGAGGAAGGCTATACAACCCTTGAACGCATCGGCATCCGCCCCACCTTCGATGTGTGTGGCATCCAAGGAGGCTACAGCGGCGAGGGATTCAAAACCATCATACCCTCTGTGGCATGGGCCAAATTGTCTTTCCGCCTAGTGGCCAACCAAGACCCGGTGCGCATTGCCCAACTGGTAGAAGCCTATTTCCGCAGCATTTGCCCCAATACCGTCAAGATCGACTTCGTTTATTACGAGAAAGGCATGCCCTACGTCTGCCCTATCGACCTGCCCGAGTATCGTGCTGCCGAAGAAGCCTTTATCGACACCTATGGCATGCAACCCATCCCTGCCCACAGTGGTTGTTCCATCAGCATCGTGAGCGACTTTGAACAAGAGTTGGGAATCAAATCCATCCTGCTAGGCTTTGGTCTGGGTGCCGACAACATCCATGCACCTAATGAGAATTTCCGTCTCGACCGCTTCTTCAAAGGAATCGAGACCGCCTATGCATTCTTCCAGCACTACGGAATAAATTAAGCCAACATACTCATTAACACAATTCAAACAGATTAATAACACAAAAACATATCATCATGAAAGACGTAAAAGCTTACATCGAAGCCAATAAAGACCGCTTCCTCGAAGAGTTGTTCGAGCTCATTCGCATCCCCTCCATCAGCGCCGAAAGTGAGCACAAGCCCGATATGGTTCGTTGTGCCAACAAATGGCAGGAATACCTCATGGCTGCTGGTTGCGACAAGGCCGAAGTGATGCCCTCCGCTGGCAACCCCGTGGTTTATGGCGAGAAGATCATCGACCCAGCCAAACCCACTGTACTTGTATATGGCCACTACGACGTGATGCCCGTAGCACCTCTCGAACTCTGGCGCACCTCCCCTTTCGAACCCGTTATCAAGGACGGTAAAATCTGGGCTCGCGGTGCCGACGATGATAAAGGCCAAAGCTTCATGCAAGCCAAAGCTTTTGAATTCATGGTCAAGACCGGCCAGCTCCCTTGCAATGTCAAGTTCATGCTCGAAGGCGAAGAAGAAATCGGATCTGGCAGCCTCTATGGATTCTGTGAAGAACACAAAGAGATGCTCAAGAGCGATGTGATTCTGGTATGCGACACCAGTATGATTGCCCCCGATGTACCCAGCATCACCAGCGGTCTCCGCGGCCTTTGCTATTGGGAAGTAGAGGTGACCGGAGCCAACCACGACCTGCATAGCGGCCTCTATGGCGGCGCTGTTGCCAACCCCATCAACATCCTTTGCAAGATGATTGCTGGTTTGCATGATGAGAACAACCACATTACCATCCCCGGTTTCTATGACGACGTGCTAGTGATCAGCGACGAAGAGCGCGCCCTCATGGCTCAAGCTCCTTTCAACGAGGAAGCTTACAAAAAAGAGCTGGACATCAAGACCGTTCATGGCGAAAAAGGGTTCACCACCAAAGAACGTACCGGCATCCGTCCTTGCCTGGATGTTTGCGGAATTTGGGGCGGCCACACTGGCGAAGGATCTAAAACCGTTTTGCCTGGTAAAGCCTACGCCAAGATCAGCACCCGTTTAGTAGCCAACCAGGATTTCCACAAAATCAGCGACCTCTTCCAGCAGTATTTCGAGAGCATTGCGCCTGAATGTGTTACCATCAAAGTCACTCCTTGCCATGGTGGTGCTGCTTATGTTAGCCCCCTCGACCTCAAAGCCTACAAAGCTGCAGAGAAAGCAATGGAGACCACCTACGGCAAACGTCCCATCCCCACCCGCAGCGGCGGAAGCATTCCTATCGTGGCTGGTTTCGAGAATATACTTGGTACCAAGAGCATCCTGATGGGCTTCGGCTTAGGCACCGACGATATCCATGCCCCCAACGAGAACTATCCTCTCGAACAATTCTTCAAGGGCATTGAAACCATCCCCTATTTCTATGAATACTTTGCTGAATAACAGATTATGAAGAAATTATTTTTTATCGCGCTGCTCAGCCTTGCCATGCTCCCCGCCATGGCTCAAGAGCACAACTGCAATAACTGCCCCCACCACAAACAGCATCAACAAGGAGGCAAGCAAGCCACATGTGCCCAGCAGGCCAAACGAGTCAACTCCAATGGTATCGCCATGGAAATTGCCAATGCTTTCCCCTCTGCCAAAAGTGTAAAGAAAGAGGCCAAATGGACAGTAGTGTATAATGCTAAGAAGGAGGTAATTGGCTATGCCGTGTATAGCAAACCTGCTAGCGATGGAATCAAAGGTTATGCTGGCGAAACCCCACTCCTCATTGCCCTCGACCCCAACGAGAAAATCCTCTCGGTGCAACTGCTTGACAATATGGAGACACCTTCCTATCTTTCTCGCGTCATCAATGCTGGGCTGCTCAAGAGCTGGAACGGCATGAAAGCCAAGAAAGCAGCAAAGAAAGATATTGATGCCGTGAGCGGTGCCACCTTCTCATCCCAGAGCATCATCAACTCACTCCAAGCTGCATTGAAGAAACTCTATTAATCAAATAGCATCATCTCACATTATGGGCGGAAGCCGAATCGGTTGCCGCCCATAATTTTATTTCGTGCATATCATGTTCTTAATTTTCGATCAGATGGAGCAGGCCACTCCTGACGAAGTGACTAATATGTTGCCCCTTGTATCTGAACAGCGTCGCTGCGAAGCATTGCAATTCAAACACACCTTCGGTCAGTTTGCTTGTCTTAAAACATACCTCATGCTTCACCAAATGCTAGTTGAAATGAACTGGATAAAAGCCGGTGAGGATCTGTTATTTGAACGCAACGAGCATGGTAAACCATCACTCAAAGAATACCCACATATCCACTTCAATATCAGTCATTGCCCCAACGCATTAGCTGTGGCTGTAGATAACGAGAACATTGGTGTTGACATTGAGCGCTTCCACCCCTTCTCCCCTGCCCTACTCAACTATACAATGAGTCCTGCCGAAATTGAGAGCATCAACCAATCTCCCGCTCCCGAACAAACCTTTACCGCCTATTGGACCCAAAAGGAGGCACTCTTCAAATACCTGGGCACAGGCATTCGTGGTGATATACCATTACTGCTCAATCATGTGCCTACTGGTGTGCAGCTCCACACCAAAATAAACGAGGCCAAAGGATATGCTATCACTTTGGCCTCGAAAAAGGAATCGTTATAATCGATTTATTCAGCTATTACTTCCTCTATTACTTCTTCAATCACTTCCTTCGTCACAATCTTTTCCTCCTCAGCTGGTGCAGAGGCTTCGCCAATAGTGAAGGTGACTTCGCCGATTTTCTGGTATGCACCCAGAAAATCCATCTGACCAATGCGCACAACTACTTCACCTTCGTTGGCCTTAGGGGTAAGAATATACTCGCCAAACTGACTGCCTTTGCGACCCTGGCACAAATCCTCACTTACCACTTTTACAATCAACTGATTGGATTTCACACCGTCAACAGTAAACAACACTTTGTTATCTTGTCCAGGCATCAAATGCATATCGGCTGGTTCCACATGGATTTTATCATTCTGATTGGACGTATTGGCAGGAGCAGCCATAGTCACTTTGGTTTCGCCCATGGTAGAGGGAGTCTGGGCAAAAGTGCCAAGACAAATACCGAGCATCAAAAAAAGAATAAATGTGTGTTTCATAACTTTTTTATTTTGTGAATAATTTAAGCAGTTTAATCTTCGTATCGTTGTAGGGATGTTCGCGCAAAGGCAAGTTCAGCTTTGTGCTGCCCATCAGCACAGTGGATGGGTGAGTAAATTCCCTAAATCCCCACACGCCATGATATGCGCCCATGCCCGAATGTCCAGTGCCTCCAAACGGAACGCCTTTCACCATCAGATGCAGGCACACTTCATTCACACATCCTCCACCATACTGCTGAGAACGCATCATGCGTTTAGCCCATCGTTTGTTGGCTGTGAAAATATACATCGACAGGGGGTGCTCTCTTTGCGCAATAGTGGCCATCAACTGGTTGACTTCATTATCTTTATATGGTACAATAGGCAGCAGTGGTGAGAAAAGTTCATGCATCACTATTGGCTCATCAGCCTTCACAGGATAGATAATTGTGGGAGAATATTTGCAAGTTTCAGCATTGCCTTCTCCACCAAATCGAATGCGGTCTTTATAAACCTCAGCTTGCTGGGAACATTTATCGTAGGCATTTCGGTTGATCAATTTAGGATAAGCCTCGTTGGCAAATGGGTGCTCGCCCACTTGCTTCACCAAAGCGGATTTCAATTCCTCAATAAACTCCTCCCCCACTTCTTCTGCCACAGCCACCTGATTGATGTTGATGCATATCTGACCAGCATTCAAACACTTGAAGAATGCGATTTTGCGTGCTGCGTCTTTCAGGTCGGCATCTTTGCGCACAATACACCAGTTGCCAGTTTCGCCCCCTAGCTCCAAAGCCACAGGAGTTAAGTTCTTGGCAGCAGACTCCATCACATGTTTTCCCACAGCAGGCGAGCCTGTATAAAAAATCTTGTCAAACCGCTGAGCCAAACATTCATCAGCCACATCGTGACCACCTACAATCAGGGTCACATAAGCCGGATTAAAACAGTCCTCAATAATCTTTTTCAGCACACGAGTGCAATTTTCCGACTTCGAACTCGGCTTCACCACAGCCGTGTTGCCGCCTGCAATGCTGGCTGCCAACACGCCAAAAGTGAGCAAGATAGGGAAATTGAACGGACTGATAATCAGGGTCACTCCATATGGCATCTTATACACTTTAGTCACCAAGCTAGGGAAACACATCAGTCCGCTGAAATGACATTCGGGCCTTGCCCAACGACGCAACCCGTGTATGGTTTCATCTATCTCTGTAATAGTGGGCACCACATCCGTCAACAACGCTTCTCCATGTGAGCGTCCTAAATCGTCATGGAGTGCTTGCACTATCTCTTCTTCATATTTCTGAATGGTGCGCTTCAATCGCTTCAACTGTTCTATGCGGAACGACACATCCAAGGTCTCTCCTTGCATGAAATAAGCACGCTGGCGTTCAACCACTTGCCGAATATCAGATAACATCTCTCAACAATAATTATTTATACTGTACCAATCTAATGCAATGGCCATTAGCCCGTGCAGCGGTGGAAAACTCATACCTGGCCGACATAAAATACAGCTCATAAGCTGCTTGCGTTGTATAGGACGAACCAGTCCAATAGCAACCATAGTCGCTCAACAGCGACACAGCGTGCCCATCGCGATAGCCGCCAGCTGGCAGAAACACGGCACCCGCATTTTGCAACTTATTCCATTGGTCGGGTGTATAAATATTGGTACTAAAACCATCAGCCGCACCTGGTTTAAAGGTGCAACCCTCAGGCAACGTCCAGTTATCGGGCAACAACATCAAACCATACACATCCTCACTTCCTTCCCCCACTTGTTTGATTGTTGCTTCTGCGCGCTTCACCGAAGCTGCGTCGCGCAAATACACAACATGATAAAACTCATCATATGACAACGTGTGCCAAAGGCCTGCTTTCTCGCCACCATTGCTGATGCCGTTCACCTTGCCCCAGTCAAAGTCGGTGTTGCTTATCTCACCCTCCATGGGGCCATAGCATTCACTTCGCATCGTATCCATGTACGGCTCCATACCTTCATAGCCCGACGTTGCCCAACCAAAGAGGTCGATCCAACCCGAGTAAGTGGAACTCACTTGTTCGTTGCCCAAGCCAATCACATCATATTGGTTGGAGGCAAAACGCCAAGTACCAGTTGAAGCTTGATACTGAAGATTACCTTTGGCAAACACCACAGTTTTACCCTTATCCACAGTATAACGGGCATTAATAGCACCCACAGTGGGAGTTAGCGGAGTTTCAACCACCTTCACTTCACGCTCGCAAGACCCTAGCAAAGCGGTCAATAATAACAAAGCAAAACTTCTTCTCTTCATACTTTCGATTCTTAAATCATAGAACGGATTTTAATAATAAATATTGTATCAATATATAATATATCCGCCAACGCTATTCAGGATAATACTCCGAGAAAGAATGATCTTCGTAAAGCACAATCAACTTCACTATTTTTTTACCCCCAGCCAAAGCGGATACCGCCAATTGCGGCTGCTTTGATTCCTCAACGACATTTGGCTGTACAGTACCAGTATTCACCGGAGTTTCAAATATCGGATTCTCGACATGTTGAATTTTTGGGGTCGAAATAGGCACATCAGGCACTTGGGCTTGTTGGGTCAAGTGCATTTCAGGCTCAGCCGTCAGCGGAACCTCAGCACGTGTTTCTTCCTCAGGCAATTCAGCGGGCACAGGGCTCTCCATAATAGAAAACAAGTCAGGCTCACTTGGCGCAGCATCAACCATAGTTTTGGGCAGAGGCGAAGGTATAGTAGGGGGAATATTGGTAAACATCTCACCATTGCCAAACATCAGCCAATTGATATTCACCTCTGGCCAACGTTTCATCACTTTCATCACAAAATCTAAGCTAGGGTTGTTCCTACCCGAGAGTATGTGCGACATACCACTAGGCTGAATACCTATTTCCTCGGCAAATTGACGAGCCGTAATATTTTTTGCTTGCAACAGCAGATTGATTCTATTCACCATTTCACATTTGTATTAATCATTTTACAAAATGCAAAGATACGAATAAAAAATGAATTAACAAGAATATTTTTATATTGTTTACAAATGTAATAATTATTCCATTTAAAGTAACTATTTCAATATAATCATTTTTTATCGTTAATATTCAGTAATTTAAATATTAGAATACCTGTCAATTACACCATATTAAGCAAATTATCAAAATTAGTATATCATTCATTTAAATAATATATTATATATCATTCATAG
>JAKSMP010000053.1 GCA_024400505.1 Bacteroidales bacterium
GAATTGCTCTGTGGTGTTCACTTTTTGTTGTGCTTTTGTCAGGTAGTCGCAGCAATGGGCAAAATCTTACAGCTGGCGATATATTTTTTTCAAACGTTGTCGGATTTGTGCTGTTTTAATCAATTCTTAGAGACGAGCCTTATATAATGTACAAATTATATTATACCACTGGTCTGATGGTGGTTTGTTGCTGGTGGCTGTGATGGGGGTGACGGTGCCTAAAAAAATACCCCATACTTCGCAGGCAGGAACCATATATCTGGTGACGAGCAACCATATATCTAATGACCGTAAACCATATATCTCCTGAGAAAAATATAGGCTAATCCATAGGTGGTTTTGTATGTGCTTTATTTTCAGTTGTGTTTGATGCAAAGGGAGGGGCGGGTTTGAACGTTGCGAAGCGATGATTTGAATCGATGCTTTGGTTGGCGGATGGTCGTAAGTTACGATACGTGTTGGTGCTCAGCAGTCGTGTCATCTTGACGATTTTTATATTCATTTTGTATTTCACTGGAAGCTCGAAAGGTTCACTGAACCTTTCTCGTATTCCGGTTCGTAAGTTTCGCTTGCGAAGCTGCAATCTTCCAATTTTTTTGATAATGCCATAATCTATTTGCCAAAGCTGATGGTGTTGTCGCCAAACTTTTGGTTGAGTGTGTCGGTCACTTGCATGAGGCGGCGGTGGCGTTCGTCTTCGGGCTCGGAGAAAAGGTCGAGTTGCATGCCTTTGACATCGGAGATGTCGCCCAGCACCACGCCGGCTTGTTTGTAGAGAAAGCCGGGGCGGAAGATGGAATGGAGGATGGCGAGTGCGGCCTGGATGAGTGCGGGTGTGTCGGAGGTGGGGGAGGGGAGGCGGGTGGTGACGCCGTTGCGATATTGAGCCAGGTCGTTGCGGTGGCGGTTGGTGCAGAGAAAGACGGTCACCTGCTGACAGACGCTTTTCTGCTCTCTGAGTTTGAAGGCGCATTGAGCTACAAAGTGTCGTATTTGGGTTTCGAGTTCGGGAAGGTTGTCGGTCATATAGGCAAAGGTGCGGCTGTGGCTGATGCTGCTTTGCCGCGAGGTGCGGCGGAGGTCGATGCAGGGGGTGCCGTTGAGTTCGCGCCAGGTGTTGACGCCAGCGATGGAGAAGAGTGATTTGATTTGGCTCTCGGGGCAATGGATGAATTGGAGGGCGGTGTGGATGCCTTGGTCGTAGAGCTTTTGGCGGTTTTTGCGCCCTATGCCCCAGATGTCGGCCACATCGAGGAGAGAGAGGGCTTTCTCTCTGTTCTCGGGCATGAGCACGCAGATGCCACCATAGCCGGCATAGTGTTTGGCAAAGTGTGTGGCCACTTTGGCCAGGGTGTAGGACTGGGAGAGGCCGCAGCTGACGGGGATGCGGGTGCGCTGAAAGATGAGTGATTTGACTTTGTCGGCATAGAGGCGGAGCTCATGGGGATTGTCGAGGGGAAGGATGCCAAAGAATTCATCGACGGAGTATTGCACAAAGTCTTGTACGATATCCTGCTCGATGACGGATTGCATGATTTGGCGAGATATCTGGCGGTATTTCTTGTGGTTGACAGGGCATATTGTCACGTGGTTGAGCTTGAGTAGGTTGCGCACCTGGAAGAGGGGTATGCCGCGTTTGAGCCCTAGCGCCTTGGCCTCGGGGGTGAGGGCCAGGATGATGCCGCCGCCATTCTCGTTGTCGTTGGCCACCACCACGGGCTGTCCCTCCAGGTGGGGCTGGGTGGCCACTTCGCAGGAAGCGAAGAATGTGTTGCAGTCGATGTGTAGATACATAATTGGATGACAATATGGGTGATGCGTGGCGGCAAGGGGGCTGGCATCGGGCTACAAAGATAAGAAAATATTTGTGAATAATGAAAGATTGCTGATATCGGATTGGCGGTGGGGGAGGTGGAATAGCTTTTTTTGCATGGCTATGCAATAAAATGGGGTGGAGGGAGTTATTAGTTGAAGAAAATTAAGCACATCTTATGAATTTACTGGCACGTGTATCTATTCTATTTATAATGCTTGCAGGCGCTGCGGCTGCCTGGGCACAGACCAATATTACTATCCGAGGCGAGGTGGTGGACGGCGCCGGCAAGGCGGTGTCGCTATACCACAATACCGACATGCTGACCATGGTGGAAGAGCAGATGGACAAGACTGTGATTACGGACAATAACCACTTTGAGCTGAATGCCTACAGCAATTACCCCACCCTGGTGACACTGCAGATTGAGAACTACAGCCAGTCGTTTTTTGTGGAGCCGGGACGCGAATACGAGGTGTATGTGCCTGCCTTTGACTGGGATTTGGATGAGAAGAAGAATGTGTTTTTGGATCCCGAGGTGCTGCCGCTGGAGTTTTTGAACATGCCGGTGGATGACTTGAATGCGTTGATATCGAACTATGAGATGGTGGTGGCGCAATACATGACGGAGCATCAGAACCGATTTGATGCCCGTTTCCACCCCAAGAAGCGCTATTTCGACAGTCTGGTGGCGGAGGTGAACAAGCGTGCCCCCGATACCCGCAACGAGTATTTCAACCGATACAAACGCTATCAGCTGGCCAGTTTGAAATTCTCGCTGCGGTTTGACAGCCGCAAGCACATGGTGCAGGAGTATATCAAGAACCAGCCAGTGCTGTATTACGATGACAATTATATGACCCTTTTCACCACGCTGTTTGCAAACAGTGTGTCCAAGGGCACCAAGCTGCTGCCCGCCTGGCAGTTGGGCGGCTGGGTGCAGGATTTGAAGGTGAAGGTGTTCTTGGATTCGCTGGGCGTGGACTCGCTGCTGCGCAACGAGCAGGTGCGTGAGTTGGTGGCTTTGCAGGCTCTGCAAGAGGCTTACTATCAAGGCAACTATTATGACCCCGACAGGGTGATAGAGATGCTGCGACTGGTGGGCCAACAGAGCAAATTTAGCGAGCACAAGGTGCTGGCAGAACGGATAGCCAACCATTTGCACCAGCAGGCATGCGGGGCTGAGGTGCCCTCATTCACTCTGCCCGATGTGGACAAAGAGATGGTGTGCCTGGATTCGATGCGGGGCAAGTGGGTGTATCTGTCGTTTGTGCGCTCGGGCGACCCCAATTGCATTGGCGAACTGGAGACCATGGCCCATTTCAAAGACTCGGTGTATGCGCAATGCAAGAATGTGGAGTTTGTGACGGTGTGCTGCGACAGAGAGCCGCAAAAGATGTACCACCTGCTGCGCAACACCAAGAAAGGGAAGCGATATACTTGGACATGGCTGCACTTTGACGGTAACTACCAACTGCTGGAGCACTATGGTGTGGCGGCATACCCCCATTTTGTGCTTATCAACCCCGAAGGACAATTGCAATATGCTGTGACTCCTGCCCCGGGCACTGGTTTTCTGCTGAAAGCCCCCTGGCTGCCCAAGCAAGAAGATGAGGAGCGGCATTTCTTCCTGAATTATTGAACCACCTGATTTCAATTCACTTTCCTTTGTTGATAAAAGCGTTGGCAAAGGAAGTGATTATATATATATATTCATTATTTTAGTGTTTTGAATTAAGTAATCACATTTGTATGCAACGAATTAAAACTCTTTTTGTTATCGCTATTGCGATGATGATGGCGGCACCTGCATTTGCCCAAAAGTCGTCGTCGGATGAGGCTGTGAGACAGCAATATCGTCAAGCCCTGGACCTCTATCAGAAAGAAAAATACGCTTCGGCGCAGAACCTTTTCGACCGTTTGGCCGAGGAGGCGATGGCCGTGGACGAGCTGATGGCGGGCGATGCTCGCTTTTATGGTGCAGTGTGTGCCGAGAAGTTGGGAAACAAAGATGCCGACTTCCGCCTGACGGAATATCTGCGACTTTACCCCCAAAGCAAGCATAGCAACATGGCCTACTTCTATCTGGGCAACTACCACTATGCCCAGAGCGACTACGAGAAGGCTTTGAAATACTATAGCAAGGTGCAAGGCCGCGAAGTGGAATACGGCCACAGAAGCGAGTTCAACTTCAAGGTGGGCTACTGCTATTTCAACGATGAGGATTTTGCAGAGGCCAAGAAGTATTTCGCGCAGGAGATTAACGGCAAGTCGAAATATACCAACGCAGCTATCTACTATTATGCCCACATGCAATATATGGACGGCAAATACGACCTGGCACTTCGCAATTTCCAAAAGCTGCAGTCCGACAAGAAGTTTGCCAAGATAGTGCCTTCGTATGTGGCTCGTATCTATTACTATCTGGGCAAGGACGATGAACTGTTGCAGATGGCTCCCACGCTGCTGCTGGAAGAGGATGTGTTCAAGAAGAACGAGATTCGCCAGATGGTGGCAGAGGTGTATTTCAACCGAGGCGAATACAAGAATGCGCTGGACTACTACAACGCAGCCATGCGCAACCGCGACAAGGACGATGCCACCGACCCCACCCAATCTGTGGCAGGCGGCAACGGCAAGAAGAGCAATACGGCTGCATTGGTGGCTAGCTGCACCCCGCAAGACAGTTATTACCAGATAGGTTATTGCCATTATATGTTGCATCAGTATGATTCGGCTTTGTTCTATCTGTCGAAGAAGACCATCTGCGAAGACAGCGTGGCACAGAGTGCGCTTTATGTGCTGGGCGATGTGGACCTGAAGCTGGGTAGAAAGAACGAGGCTCGCTCCATGTTTTTGCAAGCATCGAAGATGGATTTTGACGCCAAGATAAAGGAAGACGCCCTCTTCAACTACGCCAAGCTCTCCTATGAACTGAACGCCAACCCCTACAACGAGTCAATCCGCTCCTTTGAGGACTATCTACTCAAATATCCCAAAACCACCCACAAGCTGGAGGTGGAAGAGATTCTGACCTCGCTATATTTTTCTACGCGCAACTATAAGGATGCGCTCACTTTGATTGAGAAGATTCCCGATCGCAGCCCGGTGATGAACCAGGCTTATCAGCGCATTGTGATCAACCGCGGTATCGAGGTGTTCAACACTGGCAATCTGAAGGCCGCCGCCACCTATTTCCAGAAGGCTACCAAGATCAATGCCCTGCCTAAATATACCACCGATGCCTATTACCTGTATGCCGAGAGCCGTTATCGCTTGGGCGATGTGGATGCTGCTGGCAAGACGCTGGATCGCTTTATGGTGAGCAGCAACGCTGCCACTTCGCCATACTATCTCCAGGCGCTCTACACCCACGGATATATCTGCATGAAACGCAATAACATCTCCGATGCTACGGACGAGTTCAAGATGTTTCTGCGTTTGGCCGATAAGAGCATTGATGCCCACCAGATAAATGATGTGAACAACCGACTGGGCGACTGCGCATACCTGGACAGCAAGTATGCCGATGCTATCAAATACTATGACCGTGTGATTGAGGCCAACGATGCCGATGCCGACTATTCGACCTACCAGAAGGCACTCTCATACGGTGCTATGAGCAAGTACCATGACAAGCTCACTTATCTCAATCAGATTTTTGAGCGTTTCCCCGAATCGCCGTTGGCTGCCAAGGCCCTATTTGAGGTGGGTAACACTTATCTGGTGTGCGACAACAACGAGATGGCGCTGCTCTATTTCAATAATTTCCGCAACAAATACCCACAGAACAGCTTGGTGAAGACAGCCCTGCTGAACATGGGTCTGATATACTACAACACCGACCGAAACACCGAGGCATTGGACATCTTTGACCAATTGCTCACTCAATATGCCGGCACCGACGAGGCTCGCGACGCGCTGAGCACGGTGAAAAACATCTATGTGGGGCAGAACCGTGTGGATGAATACTTCTCATACGTGAAACGCACCACCAAATATACTGTCTCAACTGTGGAACAGGACAGCACCCTTTATATGTCGGCTGAGAACTTGTACATGAATGGCGATTGCGAGAGCTCGGTGAAGAGTTTCGAATCGTATCTGGAGAAATTCCCAGAAGGTCTCTTCCACTTGCAAGCCCACTACTATGCAGCCGATTGCCTTTTCCGCAGCGGGCAAAACGAGCGTGCGCTGCCCCACTACGAGGCTGTGGCTGCAGCAGGACGAAACAGTTTCACCGAACGTTCGCTGCAGAATGCCGCCAATATCGCATTTAACCTCAACAATTTCACCAAGGCAATTGACTTATACAGCCAGTTGGCCAACATGGCCGAGAGCGACAACAACCGCATAGCTGGTCGTGTGGGTTATATGCGATCATGGATAAGACTGGATATGCGCGACAGCGTTATTGCAGCTGCCCGTATGTTGCTGGGCGAAGCCAAGATAACCGACGCACTACGCGATGAGGCACGTATCAGCATGGCCCGCTGCTATTATGAGAATGTGACCACCTATCCGATTGCCGACTCATTGTACAACCAGTTGAAATCTTCCACCAATGGCGACTACTCTGGCGAAGCCTCCTACCGAATTGCCGAGATGCGCTACTTGCAGCACGACTATGACGGTGCTGAGCGTGCCATTGAAGCCATCACCGCCGACCCCGCCAGCGACTATTGGCTGGCCAAGTCGTTCATCCTGTGGGCTGATATATTCCACGCCCGTGGCAACAACTTGCAGGCCAAGCAGACCCTCCAAAGCATCATAGAGAATTATGACGGCGACGACCTGGTGCAGTTGGCTTTGCAGAAACGCAACGCTATCCTTGAAGAGGAAAAACCGGCACAGGAACCCGAAGAGGAAGAAGTAGTTATCGAACTTGAAAACGAACCCGAAAACAAATAAGTCATGAAAGCAACAAAGATATCCTCCCTGATACTCATCTTAGGGCTGTTGGCTGCCAGTTTCAGCAGTCAGGCTCAGAGCGACAGCAATGTGTATAACGAGCGTGTGGTGGTGACATCGCGCTACAAACCTGTGGTGGATGAAACACCCAAGATTAACGTGGCACCCACAATTACCGATACTGCCTCGACCCTCACCAAGTCGTTTACCTACGACATCTCAACGCGCAGGCTTACGTCACTCTATGAGCCATCGCGCATTAAGGCGGCCCGCATCATTGGCGAACCTGCCACCAAGCTCTACAATAATTATCTCAAATTGGGCATGGGCAATTATTGGTCGCCTTTGGCCGAGCTTTATTTCAACTCGCTCCGCAGCGCCGACAGAACCTACGGCATAAGAGCCACGCATCGCTCATCTTGGGGGTCGATAGGCCGTGCTAGCGATTCGCTGCCTTCGTCCACCTATTATGGTCAGGCTCCATTCTCCCTCACCGATATCCAGGCTTTTGGCAAATTTATCACCCCAAAACATCTGCAGATAAGTGCCGACTTGGGCTATCAGCACGATTTCAACCGCTACTATGGTTTCTCGGATAGCACCCTCTATGATGTGATGGGGCTGCAGCGCGACTCCATTAGCAGAGCTGATTATGCCGTGGCCTACAACAGAGTGTTTCTCAATGCAGGTGTGAAGTCGCTCAACACTGATGTGCATGCATTGGGCTATGAGGCCAATCTGAATGTGGCAGATTTCTTTGCTACCTACAACCAGAATGAGTTGGATATTGATGTGGACGGAAATCTCCACTACGGATTCACCCTGGCGCAGAAGTACAAGGGTATTGCTTATCTGCATTTGAACTACAGCGGATTTTTGTTCAACTTCAATCCCATCACCTTGCCTTTGGCATGTGACTCTACTTTGGCTGCAGGACTGCTGAACCGCGACGACTCTACTGGTCGTTCGGTGTTGGCAGACCTCCAGTTCCTGAATCTTTATAAGGCCAATCCTTATCTCGACTTTATCTTCTCCGGTTTCCAGATTCATGCTGGTGGTGTGGTGGCATTGGATTGCTATAATGTGAAGGGAGGCAAGGTGCATGTCTATCCCGATGCTTCTGTGAGCAAGTCGTTCTTCAATCAGTTGATCAACGCATCGGTGGATTTCACAGGCGATGTGGAAGCCAACACTTGGAACACCATACGCTTGGTGAACCCCTATATGGCACCTAATAGCATGGTGCGTGCCACCAGCCACTATGACTTGAGTGCCAAGGTGCGTTTCAATTTCAGCAAGAAAATTGATTTGGATGTGTATGGCATGTACAGCATATTGGATGATGATCTTTCATTCCGTCTGTCCGACAGCTATCAATTGCATAATGTGTTCACTCCAGTTTACGACAGTCTCACCCGCATCAAGGTGGGTGGCAACTTTGCATTTGTGAACGATGAGATGCTGCGTCTGGAAGCTAAAGGAAACTATTATATATATAGGAATAAGAAAACTGAGCTCAAAGGTGACCATTTTGAGCAGATGCCTCTCTATTATCGTCCCTCTTTCGATGCCGGCGTGAGTGCCACCATCAACTACCACGACAAGGTGATTGGCCGGGTGGAATTTATTTGCTTGGGCAAGACTCCCTATGCTACGACCATTGCTGATGATGGAGCTGACAGCACACTTTATCTGCCGTTGCGCTATGGTGTGAACATGGAGATTGAATATCGCCACAATAAAGCGCTGAGTTTCTTCCTCAAAGCCGACAACCTGCTTTTCCAGCGCTATTTCTATTGGCAGAACTACCCCAGCTATCGTGGTCTGTTCCTGTTGGGCTTGACCTATACTATCCCCAATTAGTTTTTTATCATGACTTATCAAGAAACACTCGATTATTTATTCAACAGTTTGCCTATGTATCATCGCATAGGTAAAGCCGCATATAAAGCCGATATCAACAACACTGTGCAGTTGATGGAGCATTTGGGTCATCCCGAGCGGGGATTCCGTTCGATTCATGTTGCTGGCACCAATGGCAAGGGATCGGTTTCTCACACACTTTGCTCGGTGTTGATTCAGGCCGGGTACAAGGTGGGATTGTACACTTCTCCCCATCTGAAAGATTTCCGTGAGCGCATTCGCATCAATGGAGAGATGATATCCGAGGATGCTGTGGCCCAGTGGGTGGAGAGGCATCGTGTGTTTATGAAATCGCTTGATCTCTCTTTCTTTGAGATGACGGTGGGGTTGGCATTTGACTATTTCGCACAGACACAAGTGGATGTGGCTGTGATTGAAGTGGGCATGGGCGGTAGATTGGATAGTACCAATGTGATCACTCCCGATTTGAGTGTTATCACCAATATTGGGTTGGAACATACCCAGTTTTTGGGTGATACGTTGGCAAAGATTGCTTTTGAAAAAGCGGGTATCATCAAGCCTCAAGTGCCAGTGGTGATAGGCGAAACCCAGCCTGAGACCACTCCAGTATATTTGCAGCGTGCTGCTGAGGGCAATTCGCCCATTTACTTTGCAGACCAAAAATATAAAGTGTCTCCAATTGAGCAGCAGCTTTCGGCTGGCAACCTAAATGAATATGATGCTTACCTTCATTTCACACTTCAATGCGAAGGCGATTGTCCTTTTGCTACGGATGTGGAATATGTCTCACAACTGAGTGGCAGTTATCAGGTGCATAATATGGCCACGGTGTTTCAAGCAATAGATTGCCTTGTTCAGCAGGGGTATCATATCCAGCCCGAGCATGTGGCGAATGGTATAGCGCGTGTGGTGTCGGATACAGAGTTGCATGGCCGCTGGGAAGTGGTGAGCAAAAGTCCGTTGCTCATCTTTGAGACAGCGCATAATGTGGCTGGCGTAGAGGCGATGAAGCAGCGTCTTAATGAGATTCCTTACCGCCATTTGTATCTTGTTTATGGTTGTGTGAACGATAAGAATTTTCAAGAGATTCTACGCCTTCTTCCTCAGGAGAATACCTCTTTGGTGTTTACCAATCCTTCGGTGCCTCGTGCGTTGCCTGTGGCAGAATTATATTCCGCAGCAAAGCAGGAAGGGGTGGAAGGACAGCCTTTCGATACCGTGGGAGATGCCATAGCGTATTGTATTGACAAAGCCGATGCCGATAAGGACTTGGTGTTTGTTACAGGCAGCATTTTCTTGGTGGCTGATGCATTGCAATATTGGCACAACTCGCACAAGGGTTGAATCAGATGAATCCCGTAGCAGTTCGATTGCTTAACCAGCAACTCTACGCGCCTCAGTTTTCTCAGATGGAGGATGTGGTGCGTCATTTTGGCGCTTTGCAGGCTCAGGATTGTCGCATGGTGCAATGGGCTGTGGCCTCTCGCACACAAGGGTTACCAACTCAAAGTCGGTTTAACGATCTTTTTAATCAGGGTACTTTGGTTCGCACGCATTTGATGCGAGGCACTTGGCAAGTGGTTCATGCCGATGACTATCACTGGCTTCTGCAACTTTTTGCTCCTAAAGCCGATGCTATTATCAAAGGCTGGATGCATGGCAACAAGATAGATATATCTGATGATGAACGGCATAGGATGCAGGAACTCTTTGCTGAAATACTCACCGAGATGGGAAGTGCCACAAAGGAACAGTTGGCAGAGGCGTTGGCATTTCGTGGTGTGGTGATGGATGATCATCGCCTTTCTTATAATATTCGATTTGCAGAGATTGACGGAGTGGTGTGTAACGGCAATTGGCATCCACTCAAGCCAACGTATTCTTTGGCAGCACAGAAATTGCCCCAAGCATCTGCTATAGCCCGTGATGAGGCTTTGCTCCGGTTGGCACAGCGATATTTCCAGAGTCGCCAGCCCGCTTCTTTGCAGGATTTTGTATGGTGGAGTGGCTTAAGTATGGGTGATTGTAGAAAAGCAGTGGATTTGATGGGCGATCATTTGCACAAAATTACGATAGAAGGAGAAGCGTATTATGTGACAGATTCTTGCCGTATTAGAGGATTTAGGCAAGGTAAGCTGCTGTTAATTGCCCCATACGATGAGTATCTGATAAGTTACAAGAGTCGATATCTTGTATTGGATCCGTGGTTTGCCCACAAGGCTCACAACAACACAGGAGTTTTCTTTCCCATTATGGCATACAATGGGATGGTATGTGGTAATTGGACTCCTCACAAGTCCTGTCCCAATCCCACTTTCTTCAATCCTCAGGCAGATTATATTGAAGCAGTGGATGCTGCATGGCAGAAATACCAAGCATTCCTTTGTCATTGATAGGCCATTCTTGAGCAAGAATATAGCAAAAATAATCCCCGACTACATGAGCCGGGGATTATTTATATTGAAATAATATATATTTAGTGTTTTTTTGTAGCCTACCTAGTGCTACATTACACTAAGTAGATTATTTCTGCATGTTTTTGAGGCGCTCGGTGAGCATGGGAACGATCTTGTGGAGGTCGCCAACAATACCGAGGTCAGCAACATTGAAGATGGGAGCAAATTTATCCTTGTTGATGGCAATGATAAGGTCACTCTCTTCCATACCGGCGAGATGCTGGATAGCACCGCTGATACCGCAAGCCATATAAAGGGCGGGACGAACGGTCTTACCAGTCTGACCAACCTGGCGACTAGCATCCATGATGCCAGCATCAACCATTGCACGGCTGCTGGATACTTCACCACCGAGTTCCTTAGCAAGGGCTTCGAGTTTGTCGAAACCTTCCTTGTTGGCAACGCCACGGCCACCAGATACGAGAACCTTGGCCTGGCTGATGTCAGTGATAACTTTCTCTTCCTTGACGGTCTTGACAATCTTCACGCGAGCAATCTTCTTTTCGTCGAAGTTGATGGTATAGTCAACCACCTCACCCTTGCGGCTAGCATCGGGAGTGAGTTTCTGCATCACGCCAGGACGTACAGTGGACATCTGGGGGCGATTGTTCTTGCAGAGGATGGTAGCCATCAGGTTGCCGCCGAAAGCGGGACGGGTCATACGGAACTCATGTGCTTCGTCATCGCTAATCTCGAGCTTGGTAGCATCAGCGGTAAGACCGGTAACGTTACGAGCGGAGACACGGGGACCAAGGTCACGACCGATAGTGGTAGCACCAATGAGCATAATGCTGGGCTTCTGCTCATTAATAATTTGGGTGATAGCCTCGGTGTAGGGTTCGGTGAGGTAAGTCTCAAGGAGGTCGTGGTCGCAAACGAGCACCTTGTCGGCACCAGCGGCGATGAGGGTCTGGGCCTGATCCTTGATATTCTTACCAAGCAGCATAGCAACAACTTTCTCATTGTTGGCATCTGCCAGCTCACGGGCTTTACCTAACAGCTCAAGAGCTACATTCTGGATTTTGCCGTCGCGTTGTTCGGCAAATACGTAAACGTCTTTATAATCTGCTAAATTCATGGCTATTAGATAATATGTTTTTCTTTCAGTTTATTGATAATGAGTTCCACAGCCTCTTCGGGAGT
>JAKSMP010000054.1 GCA_024400505.1 Bacteroidales bacterium
TCAATGTGGCAAAGGTGGTCATCAAGGAGCACTATCCCACTTTCTCTATGGCAAATCTTAAGTCGCTGTTATACAACGCATATATCATGAACCGATTTTTTATCATGTCGGGTTTCCGTCCGAACGTTGCGGAAACCGAGTGCAAAGCCAAGCTCGCTTGATCTTTGCCGAGGTGGAGCAACGTCAGCGAAGCTAACAAGTCAATAAATGCCAAAATTGTCAAAGAACTCTTTAATATCGCGGCTCCTGCCGCCTAATTGTTAACTATTTTCTACCGAACCATTGCACCTAGAAAAAAAAGAGTTGCGGAGATTGATTCATCCGCAACTCTTATTTAGACAAAAAACAAGATTACTGTCTTGCCAATTCCAAGGTGATTTTCATAGTAATGGGGTTGCCATCAAAGTCAGTATCTTTATCTTCGAAATAAAGGGAGAGATCGCTCTTATCAAGTTTCTTGATATCAAAAACTTCAGTATCAGAGCCATCTTCGTCGGTCAAAGTCATAGACAGTTTACCATCGGCGATAGTATAAGTACCATTTTGAACGTTGGTCATGCCCATGAAAGTGGTAGAAGTGCTGCAGGTATTATCGGCATTAAAAGTAAAGGTAGTACCTACCATCATGAGCACAAAGGGATTTTCGGGTTCAGAAACGACATTAGAGACTTTCCAAGTGCCAACGATGAGGTCTTCCTGGCTCTTGGTGCAAGAGGTCATGGTGAACAATGCTGCTACAAAGCAAACAATACTGAGAACTTTAAAAGCTTTTTTCATTTTTTGTAATTTTATAATTTGTTAATACTTGATATAATGTCATTGACACTGCAAAAATACGATATTTTTTCCATAAACGTACTTTTTCCTCCCACAAAAAAACGTCCACAACGCACAAACGCCTAACGCACAAACGCCTATACAAACAAAAAACTTCATTTCTTCCATTTCCTCATATAGCATCTTGCATCCCTTTTCCTTGTCACACCTGGAATTCCATCCTTACTAATTCAACTTTTTCTCTACAGAATCTAAAAATATGCTCTATAACTTCTTCCGATTAGAACCGATACCCCACTTGGGGACAAACCAACAGACAAAAAATATCAGAACATAACACATTGATAATCACCCCGCAAACCCAACAAATAGAATTTAAAATAATAGTATCTACATAAGAAAAAAATTTGTATCTTTGCAGCTTGAATTTAGGTGCAAAGCGGATAAACTTGGATCTCCGCCAAACACCTACGAACAAAAAGCTTACCAAAAATTAATCCACTATCAAAACAGAAAGGAGCATGAACAATGAAAAAAATTATCTTATTTCTAATCATTCTTATCTGTTGCGAGGCAACGGCCTCTGCCCAAACTAGTGTAACCAACGGGTTTGTTGTCCACACCTATTTCGAACACCCTGTTGTGTACCCATCCCAAGAACACCCACTAGGGAATGCTGGCCACGCTGGATTCTACGACGGCCCTCATTTTGACATAAATGAAGACGGCAGCGATAATGTTTTTTTTCGGTGCTTATTTCAATCGTTGGGGTGCTTTTACCGACACCGACTTACTCCCTTCTTACGATTTAGCTTTCGGCACTTTCCAAAGAGAAGGGGACACGATGATTTTTCAGAATATCCCCCCCGAGCTGCTGAATATTGCCACTACAGAAAATCGGCCTCAGCTATATTGGAGCTATCTGGCATCGCCCGAATTCCACCCATGGGACAAGGATATGGCTAGGGCCTGGTCGGAAGGGGAAGTAAATGTGGTGGTGTTCAAACAGAAAAAAGGGAAAGATTATTACTACGGATGGGGACTGTACACCGCCGTATGGGACTCGCTAGAGAAACAATACCCTATCACTTATCAGATGCAAATGACAGCTATGTGCATTGTGCCTAACCAGCATATCGTGATAGGGCAGACTTCTAAAGACCCCACCCTGGGCATAGAGGAAACAGAAAATGTAGAAGATGTGACGCTCAGATTATCCGATGGGGAGATCTGCCTGTCGAGCCAAGCTGAACCTATCCGCATAGCAATACTCTACAACAGCATGGGCCAGGCATTGCTGGCAAAATCACCCAAAGACATGTCGGTGTCTTTCAGCACAAACGGACTACCCCATGGCGCCTATTTCATTAGATACTGGTTCACCAGCGGCAAATCGGGATGCAAGAAACTTGTACTATAATGTTGTTGTGAACTAATAAAGGGGGGCATTGAGCCCCCCTTTGTTTATGATAGGTACGTGGTTTCGTAGTACTGGACGTAGGTGTTGAAAAGCTGACGCAGACCGCCAGGTGTGGGATAGTTGCCGCTGAAATACCAATCGCCTTTGTGGTTGGGGCACGCTTCATGCAATCCTTGAAGGGTTTGGAAAATGCACTCCACAGGCACAGGGTTGTCGGGCTCGGTCACCAGCCGACAGATCATTCGTGAGATGTCGTCATCGGTGAAAGGCGCATAGATTCGCTGCACATAGTTCTCGCCCAAGCTGGCTGCGGGCAAAGTCTCAAGATCGTGCTTGCAGAGCATATAAACCTCTTCTAGCAGATGTTCCATGCCACGCTCTTTGAGCAAAGCCACCGCAGCGCGGAAAGCGATGAACTCATGCATGTGCGACATGTCGATGCCATAAAAATCGGGGTAGCGCACCTGGGGCGAGCTGCTGACGATGATGAGTTTGCGAGGACGCAAACGGGAGAGTATCTTGATGATGCTGTTTTTGAGGGTGGTGCCGCGCACTATGCTGTCGTCAATCACTACTAAGTTGTCAACACCATCTTGAATAATGCCGTAGGTGACATCATAGACATGTGCCGCCATGTCGTTGCGCGAAGTGTTTTCGGTGATAAAGGTGCGGAGCTTGATATCCTTGATGGCCACTTTCTCGGAGCGGACTCGCGAACTGAGAATACCACGAATGGACTCCTCGGAGAGGATGCCCTGCTGAGCAAGGGCTGCTATGGCTTTGGCTTTCTCGGCGTTGAGGCGATCTTCAAAGCCGTGGAGCATACCATAGTAGGCTACCTCGGCTGTATTGGGGATGAAGGAGATAACAGAGTGCAGGAGGTCGTTGTCGCAGGCTTTGACCACGGCGGGCACTAGATTGTAGCCCAAATGCTTGCGTTCCTCATAAATATCTTTGTCGCTACCACGAGAGAAATAGATGCGCTCAAAGGAGCATTTACTCACATTGGGTTTGGGAGGGAGTATCTGCTCGATGCGCACCTGGTTGTGCTGATCCACCAAGATGGCCTGGCCTGGCTGGAGTTCATGAACATCCTCCACCAGCACATTCATGGCAGTTTGTATCACAGGACGCTCCGATGCCACCACAAGTATCTCATCATCGAAATAATAGAATGCTGGACGAATGCCCCAAGGGTCGCGCATAGCAAACTGGTTGCCACTGCCTGTCATGCAGCAGAGCACATAGCCTCCATCCCAAGTGGGGGCGCATTGGCGCAGAATGTCCACAAGGTCAATTCCCTCCTCAATATATTGGGTGAGATCCAATCCGGTGAGTCCGGCCGACTTGCCCTGCACATACAGTTTCTCTGCCTCACGATCGAGGCGATGGCCGAGCTGTTCGAGGAGGATATAAGTGTCTGATGTGCTGCGGGGGTATTGTCCTTTGGCAGCAATCATGTCAAACACCTCATCGGCATTGGTGAGGTTGAAATTGCCACACAAAGCAAGGCTGCGGGCACGATAATTGTCGCGCCGCACCAATGGATGGAGATATTGCACACCATGTTTGCCCGTGGTGCTATAGCGCAGGTGTCCCATATACATATTGCCGGCAAAGGGGCAACGCTGGAGTGGTTCGCCATCACTCTCGCTCTGCTGGATTTGTTTTGAAGCACGGTCAAAAATCTCACTAATGGCACCACTGCCCAACACACGTTCGCGGAAGATATACTCACTACCCAGCTGAGGTTGGGTGTTGATGCAGGCAATGCCGGCTCCGTCTTGGCCGCGGTTGTGCTGTTTTTCCATCATCAGGTATAGCTTGTTCAGGCCTACCCGCCAGGTGCCATAGTGTTGCTGATAATAGTCAAGGGGTTTAAGCAAGCGAACTTGCGCTATGCCGCATTCGTGTTTGAGAGGTTCCATTGTGTTATGCGATATTTTTTGTGAGGATTAAATCTATAAAAGACCATCGCAACTGATCTGATTCACTCTGGAACTGTTTGCGAATCTTTTTTATAGCCTGTCTAGCTTGCTCAAATAATACGGTTTTGAAGCTCATATCTTACGTTGTGATGGTGGAAAAGAAAAATGTCCATACCAACGGGGAAAGCCACACAGTATGGACATCGAAACTTGATGGAGAACTACTTTTTTCTTTCAGGGATAGGCTGAATTGAGGCCTTGGCCACTTTGATGCGGGTGCCAGGAGCCACTTCAAGCTGCACAAAATAGCCCTCTGTTCCAGCTATGGTGCCGTGGATGCCACCAGCGGTCATCACTCTATCGCCTTTTTGGAGGCTGTCGCGATAGGCCTCTTCCTTCTTCCGCTGCTCATTCTGTGGGCGGATAAGGAAAAAATAGAATACGGCTATCATTGCCGCAATCATGATAACGGTTTTCATACCGTTGGAGATAGCAAGTATTAGCATAATTCAAACAATTTTATTTCAATAATCACGTTTCTTTTTGAAAAAGAATTTATATAAACGCAAATAATGATAAAATATTGTGACCTCTTTTGGTCTTTTTTCAAAATAGGCACTTTCACCATAGGTGGAGGCTACGCCATGATACCGCTGATGGAACGCGAACTGGTGGATCGGCAGCAATGGCTAAGCCGCCAAGATTTTTTGGACCAAGTGGCGCTATCGCAATCTCTGCCAGGCATTTTGGCCGTGAATATGGCAGCTGGTGTGGGCTATCGTATTCGTGGTGTGAGAGGCTCTGTTGCAGCCATAGTGGGCAATATCATCATGCCCGTTATATTCATTCTCTCACTGGCGGTGCTCTATCGTTTGTTTCGCCATAATGCTGCTGTGGAGCACTTCTTTATGGGAGTGAGGCCCGCTGCCGTGGCACTAATTGCTGCGCCGGTTTTCAAATTGGCCAAATCGGCTCAAATAGGATGGATGTCTTGCTGGATACCCATCCTATGTGCGCTGCTGATATGGCTTTGGGGTGTGAACCCTATTTTCATCATCTTGGCATCGGTAGCACTGGGATTGGCAACAGGATGGCTCAATAAAAAAACAGATGCACAATGATTTTCTTTGAGATTTTTTGGACTTTTCTGAAGATAGGCATATTCACCTTTGGAGGTGGGGCTGCTATGGTGGCACTCATACAGAACGAGGTGACCGTCTCACATCAATGGCTCACCCAAAAAGAATTCACCGACATACTGGCTGTGAGCCAGATGACCCCCGGGCCTATTGGCATCAACACAGCCACATACACTGGCTACACGGCCATTTTCAACGCCGGACATCCAGCATGGGTGGCTGTGGTGGGTTCGCTCATAGCCACGCTGGCTGTAATCATTCTGCCTGTGATATTGATGATATTGACTGTGAAAATGCTGCAACGATTCCAAACAAACCGCTACGTGCAAAGCGTGATGACTGTGCTGCGGTTGACTGTGGTGGGCATTATTGCCTCAGCTGCATTGGTGCTGGTCAATGCCGACAGTTTTGGTGTGCCGGCATTGAGCCTTCATTTTGTGGCCAGCATAGTCATTTTTATGATTGTGTTTGTGCTATCTATCAAAAAGTTCAACCCGGTGTATCTGATGCTAGGTGCGGGTTTTGCCGGGATGCTTCTATACGGATGGTTTTGAGTTGATCCCAAAATCCGGGGAAAGACTTACTCACCGTGTCGGGATTTTCAATTGTCACGTCCTCATATTTGAGACCCAACACAGCAAAAGCCATGGCTATTCGATGATCACCATAATCACACACAGGCATGGTGGGATGCAACTCTGATGGGGTAAGCATCACTTCATTATCTGAATATTTTACCTTTCCACCCATCTTGGCCAGTTCACATTGGATGGCTTTCAGCCGATCCGACTCTTTGTATTTGAGGTTGCGCACTCCGCGCAGTTTGGCTTTTACGCCCAAAGCAGCACATGCAACCAATACAGCAGGCAGCAAATCGGGACAATTGATGAAGTTGTATTCCAGTTCGGCAGCAATCTCACCGCCACCAGTGATGGTGACAGAGTGCACATTTCGTCGATAGGGCGAACGCACCTCATGAGTCACCACGCCCAACTGGGCAAATATCTGCGCCGCCACATAGTCGCCCTGAACCGACTCCATCCCCAGCCCCTGCATGCGAATTCTCACCCCAGGCAGCAAAGCAGCTGCCATATAGATGTAAGAGGCCGATGTCCAGTCGCGTTCCATCTCAATCACTCGGTGTTGGCGCACAGCATGCTTATTTATCGGGTCGATACGCAGCACATGATTATTGGCACTCACCACCACATTGATGCCTGCCTGCTGCAATATCAGGCGAGTCATATCAATATAAGGTTTAGAGCAAATCCTGCCCACGAGCGAAATGGTGATTCCATTTGGGAGCATAGCCCCCACCAACATCAATGCCGACACGAACTGACTGCTCATCTCACCATCGATGCTGGTCATTTTTCGCTCAGGCAAGCGGCCTTTGATGCTTAGGGGGAGAAAACCTTCCTCGCCTTGGCACACAATGTGGCAGCCCATGTTCCTCAACGCATCGATGAGCGGCATCATGGGACGCTGGCAGAGACGATCGTCTCCGCCCAAGGTCCATTCGCCGGGAGTGAACGCCAACAAAGCCAGCATAAAACGGGCTGGAGCACCCGCATTGTGGCAGTAGAAATGTGTGCTTGTGCCTCGGCGCAGCTGAGCCAATAACGATTGCAGCAACTGCGTGTCGTCGGCTGGCGAAAGATTCTTTAGCACAAAGGACTGCTGCGTCACATGGTTGACCATCAGCCACCTATTGCTTATGCTCTTGGATGTTGGCAGCGATATCTGAGCATCATTGGTTTTCATACCTTGATGTCGTATTCTTTGATTTTTCGGTACAAAGTTCGCTCCGAGATATGCAGATCTTTGGCAGCCAAGCCTCTACGGCCGTGGTGCCTATTCAGCGCCTTGATGATGGCCACTCGTTCGCGATCCTCCAATGCCAGGGGCTCATCCTCCACCACCTCAGAATCGGTGATATCGTCCACCACATCATTGGTGTGGGATTGAATCACCAGCGGCTGAACTTCGGAATGCGAGATGGGAGTATCAAATCTTGTAAAATCGTTGTGGGGTTGTGCCACTGCGCCTGAGAGAGGTATGCCCTGTGCCAATTGTGCCACAGCTTGACGCAGCTCGGTGATTTCTGTACGCATTTCGGTAATCATCTGCCCCATGCTGAGCGCTTTCAGCAGCAACTCTCTGTCGGTGATGGCGGCAGAGCCTGTGCCATAGCTGCCAGCATCGGAATACAAGGCCGGCATTTTCTCTTCGGGCACATATTTCAGGTAATCCTCTAAAATAGCACGTGTGATGTTTCGTTCAGTCTCCACCACAGCCACCTGCTCGGTCACATTCTTCAACTCGCGGATATTGCCATACCAGGGGTAGTTCATCAGATAGGTTCTCGCATCGTCGGTCAAGAAGATGGGAGGCATGTGATAGCGTTCTGCCACATCGCTCGAAAACTTGCGGAAAAGCAGGGGGATATCATCTTTGCGTTCTCGCAGAGGAGGAATATAGATGGATATCTGCTGCAGTCGATAATAAAGGTCTTCGCGGAAACGGCCACTCTTGACCGCAGCCACCAAATCGACATTGGTGGCTGCCACCACACGCACATCCACCTTCAATGCTGTGGAAGAACCCACAGGCATGATTTCTCCATTTTCCAGCACCCTCAGCAGTTTCACCTGCATCGACAATGGCAATTCTCCAATCTCGTCAAGAAATATCGTGCCGCCATCTGCCTCTTCGAAATATCCTTTGCGGTTCTTGTCGGCCCCGGTGAAAGCACCTTTCACATGGCCAAACAATTCGCTCTCGATGGTTCCTTCGGGTATGGCACCACAGTTCACACTCACCAGTCCGTTACCTTTCTTCTCGTGTTTGCGCTTGCTGTTGTCGTGCACTATGCGCGAAAACACATCCTTGCCCACGCCGCTCTCGCCGTGGATGAGAATGCTCAAATCGGTTGGAGCCACCTGTATTGCTTTGTGCAACGCCATCAGCAACTTGGGGTCGTTGCCAATGATGCCGTACCTTGTTTTCAACTGCTGTAGATCCATATTTCTATATATTATAATTTTGTTTCTATAAATAAATCAACTCATCACTCTGTTCAGCCTATCACACAACTGTTTGCGCACCTGTGTTAACTGCTGGCAGGTATGCATCAGCAGCGTCACCTCCTCATCCTCTTTGGCTTCTCTCAGTTTGAATTTGTTTTCTTCTATTAACTGATCCACTTTTCTTAGTTTAAAAAGGTAGATCGACTCTTCCATGTCGGTTTTGATATGCTGCTCGATGGAAGGCACGGAGATATGCTTGTTCTCCATCCAAAGCTTGCTCACCGAGTAAGCGTTAATCATCATTTCCAAAGCCGAGTTGCGCAGCATATTGTCAGGATGCATTGCAAAAGTGTTGGCATCGGGCATGGGCCTCTCCTGCTCCACCGCATCGCGGTAAAGGTCAAATATCTGCTGATACACCGGGTTGTCGAAGTGCAAATCGTCGGCCACCACATCATCCACTATAGCGGCAGCAATGGAAATCAACACTTTCTGTTTGCCGTTTTCTTCATCCTCCACTTCCACCTCTACCTCTTTGCCGCCATAGTTCACCAGCAGCTTAATCAACTGGCGTTCCTCCACTTCGGATGGACGCAGGGGGGGCAACACCTGGGGTGGCGCCACATATTGCGGTCCCACGGGCTGAGTGCCATAATCCTCGGGGTTGGGCTCCAAGGGAGGCGGCACATCCCCTCCTGGCACTGGAGCGGGTTGAGATTCTGTCACAGTTGCTGCTTGGGTCTGGCGTTGGTTTTCTTCCTTCCATGCTCGCTGGGCATTGGCCACCAAGGCCTTGTTCAGTTCCTGCATGAGCACCTGCTCGGTCATGCGCAACTTATACGCCGTTTCGGTGATATACTCTTGGCGTTCAATCAAGTCTGGCACCAGTGCTATCGTGCTCACTATTTCTTTGAGCACCTCGGTCTTGCGTATGGGGTCGTTCTGCACATCCTCCAGCAGCACACGGGTCTTGAACTTCACAAAATTCTCTTCGTGCTCCTGCAGGTAAGTCTGCAACTGGGTTGAACCGTATTTCTGAGCGTAGCTATCGGGGTCCTCGCCATCGGGGAAAAGCACCACCCTCACATGCATACCTTCGCCGAACAGGAGGTTCACCGCTTTGATGGCTGCGTTGATGCCGGCTTTGTCGCCATCGTACAACACCGTCACATTGGGCGTATAACGCTTGATGAGCCTTATCTGCTCCACCGTGAGCGATGTGCCGCAGCTGGCCACCGTGTTGCACACACCACTCTGATGCATCGAAACCACATCCACATTGCCTTCCACCAGATAGCATTTCTTGGCTTTGTCAATGGCATGTTTGGCCTGGTAGAGGCCATACAAAATGTGGCTCTTGCTGTAAATGTCGGAATCGGGCGAGTTTACATACTTGGCAGCCTGCTTCTCTTTGGAAAGCACTCGACCGCTGAAACCCAGCACTCGCCCTGAGATGCTGTATATAGGGAACATCACTCGCCCCCTAAATCTGTCATAGCTCTTGCCATCCTCTTTGAAAATGGTGAGGCCAGTCTTCTCCAGCACCGTGTCGCTATATCCATTCTTGCGAGCATGATTGGTAAAGTTACTCCATTCGTCCAAGCAGTATCCCAAGCCAAACGATTTGATGATTTCATCGCTCAAGCCTCGCTGATGGAAATAGCTCAGTCCAATGGCGCTGCCCATCTCGTCGTTGTAAAGCAAGTCAGCAAAATATTTCTGGGCAAACTCGCTCACATGGTACAATCCATCGCGCTCGTTTTGGCGCACTTTCTGCTCTTCGGTCAGCTGCTCCTCTTCAATCTCTATATTATATTTCTTGGCCAGATATCGGAGTGCCTCGGGGTAAGTATAATGCTCATGATCCATCAGGAAACCTACTGCGTTGCCCGACTTTCCGCAACCGAAACACTTGAATATGCCCTTACTCGGCGAAACATAAAAAGAGGGTGTCTTCTCGTTGTGGAACGGACAACAACCAATATGGTTGGTGCCTCGTTTCTTGAGCGACACAAACTCTCCCACCACCTCTTCGATGTGGGTGGCATCCATTATTCGGTCTATTGTCTCCTTATTAATCATTGTTCATCATCATGTTTTTCAAACACTTGCACAACACAGCACTATACTTTTTCAAATGCAAATATACGAAAAAATGCTGACATTTTGTCAGCATATTATATTAAGACAGATCCAAGCCAAGATACACGAATCTCCAATCAACAAAAAAAGCCAGAGGCAAGTGTCTCTGGCTTTTTATTTATTGAAATGAGAGATGATTATTTACCTTCTTTCTCAATTTCTTCTTTCAAGCTAGCAAGTACGCTGAGGTCGCCAAGGGTGGTCTTCTCAAGAGTATCGTTGATTTTCTTAACGGTCTTCTTGGTAGCGCGCTCTTTCTTGGTTTCTTCGTTCTCGCCTTTACGCTCGCTCTCAACAACTTCCTGATAGGTGCGGGTGTGGGAAACGATGATTTTCTTGCTGTCCTTGTTGAACTCGATAACCTTGAAGTCGAGAGATTCGCCCTGACGAGCTTTGCTCTTGTCTTCCTTGTCGAGGTGACGCATGGGAGCGAAACCTTCAACACCATAAGGCAGGGTAACGGTAGCGCCCTTGTCGTTGAGGGTGCTGATGGTGCCCTGGTGAACGGTACCTACTGCAAAGAGGGTCTCGTAAACATCCCAAGGATTCTCTTCGAGCTGCTTGTGGCCGAGGCTGAGGCGACGGTTTTCGGCATCGACTTCGAGAACAACAACCTCGATGCTGTCACCAATCTTGGTGAACTCTGCGGGGTGCTTGATCTTCTTGCTCCAGCTGAGGTCGCTGATGTGGATGAGGCCGTCAACACCTTCTTCAAGTTCTACGAAGATACCGAAGTTGGTGAAGTTGCGAACGGTAGCAGTGTGCTTGCTGCCCACAGGATATTTCTCGGTGATGGCCATCCAAGGATCGGGCATGAGCTGCTTGATACCGAGGCTCATCTTGCGCTGTTCGCGGTCGAGGGTGAGCACCACAGCTTCTACTTCCTGACCAACCTTGAGGAAATCCTGAGCGGTGCGGAGGTGCTGGCTCCAGCTCATCTCGCTAACGTGGATGAGACCTTCAACGCCGGGAACAACCTCTACGAATGCGCCGTAGTCAGCGATAACCACAACTTTACCCTTCACGTGGTCGCCTTCCTTGATGTTGGCATCAAGAGCCTCCCAGGGGTGAGGAGTGAGCTGTTTCAGACCAAGAGCGATGCGGTGTTTAGCCTCATCGAAGTCGAGGATAACAACGTTGATCTTTTGGTCGAGTTCAACGATGTCCTTAGGATCGCTCACGCGGCCCCAGCTGAGGTCGGTGATGTGCACGAGACCATCAACGCCGCCGAGGTCGATGAATACGCCGTAAGCGGTGATGTTCTTAACGGTACCTTCGAGCACCT
>JAKSMP010000055.1 GCA_024400505.1 Bacteroidales bacterium
GCGATCTGCCACGGCGCTGAGATACGACTGCGAGGCGGTCTGATATTCGATGGAGCTGATGATTCCGCACTCGTACTGTTTGGCACTCAGGCGAAAGGCCTCCTCTTGCAGCTGGGCCATCTGGTCGGCCTGACGGAAGGCTGAGGCTGCACCATTGCGGTCGTTGAGGGCTCGTGATGCCTCGTTTTCGATGTCACGCATAGTTTGGTCGTATTCGGCCTCGGCTCTTAGCAGGGCATTCTTTTTCCGACCCAATTCGGCCCTGCGGCGCAGTTGGTCGAAGATGGGGATGCTGACCGAAAGCTGGATATACTCGCCGCCATTGAGTCTGAACTGGTCGGCAAACGGCAGCGGCGTGTAGCCTTCCAATCCCGGGTAAGTATAATAGGTAGTGGACCAGCCGCCATAGAGTCCCACATGGGGTGAGAAGGTTCCGCGTGCGGTCTTCAATGACAATTCGGCCTGACGGAGGTTCATTCTGGCTATTTCGGCCGCAGGCAGACGCTGCAGAGCGGACTCGGCAGGGGAACCGGCAACAGAGTCCAGGGCAACCTGTTCACTAACCGATATGTCGATGTTCAGACTACTGTCGGCTGGCCAGAACATCACATCCTTCAAGGTGAGCAGAGCCTCGTTGAGCTTGTTTTGGGTGTTGACGAGCTGGTACTGCATCTTGGCGAGTTCCGACTCCATACGCACCACATCTGCATGGCCTTTCTGGCCCAGTTCTTCTTGTCGGGCAGCAAGGTTTTTGGCCGTTTCGGCAGTGGCCACCTGGTCCTCGACAACGGAGTGCATCATCTGATAATACACCACGTTGCAGTAGGCCTCCATGACGGCCAGGCAGATGGCGTCGCGGGTCTGCTGCTCCTTGCTCAGACCCATCTTCGTCGCAACAGAGGCAATCCTTAGATTGTTTACAGCTTGGAATCCGTCGAACAACGTGATGCCGCCGCTGACAGAGAAGCCGTTATGGAAGGTGGCAATAGTGTTGTAGGTGTTTGACTCGGGGTCGAGGTTGCGGCCGTATTGGTTGTAGGCGTAGGTCTGTGCCGACACCGTGGGGGTGAAAGCCTGCATGATGGCTTGGCGCCGATTCCACTGCTCGTCGCTGCGGTCGGCAGCCTGGAGGCGTATCTTGGTGGAGTGGCCCACGGCGTATTCCATGCAGTCGTGCAGAGTCATCACAGAGTCAGTTATCTCATGTGCGCAAATGTTGGATATACCACACGACAATAAACATATTGACATCATTTTTTTTACTTGTAGTCTTTTCATTTTGGGCTTTTACACTTTTTGTTTACACATTTAATCATGCAAGATGCGTGCCAAGACACATAACCAACTTATTATCAAAGCTACGTATGATTTAAAGTAAGGCCAAAGTGTAAAACAACTTTACAGTGGTTGTAAAATTTTTTTCCAAAATATCCAGCCCGGATGAAGTCGGAATAGCCACCCACTATAGTTCGATTGCCATTTTTCCTCTCTTTTGTGACAGAAATAGAGAGGAAAGTAGGCAACGTCTGCCTATCCATGAGGGTTAAGTTTTGTTAAGGTGGGGGTTGAATATATTTTATGTTTATGGGTAGGTGGTAGAGAATATTTCATGGAAAGTCAGTCAGACTTGAATCGAAGATATTTGTAGCAGCAAAAGAGGCACCGATGAGACCATAGACGATATCGCCACAATCATTTGCTAGCCGACTTATGGTTTTGACTCAACAATCTGTTTAATTCAAGGCTCAAAATTATTAGAAATCAATTTTTAGAGGTTACCAAAAAATTAAGTATCTTTGTAAAATGAAGAAGTTGTATGCATTTTTGCTTATTATGCTGTGTGCTACTGCAGTAGGCGCACAGGATTTTCCCTTCAAAGACGCTAGTTTGGATCTCGAAAGCCGCGTGGAGGACCTTTTGAGCCGCCTGACGATGGATGAGAAGCTGGGGATGATGGAACACCGCAACCCCGCCATTCCCAGCCTAGGACTGCCCGCCTACAGCTGGTGGAACGAAGCTTTGCACGGAGTGGCCCGAAACGGTTATGCCACGGTGTGGCCTATGCCCATTGCCCTGGCTGCCACATTCAACACTCCGCTAGTGTTCGATATTTTCAGCGAGGTGGCACTGGAGGCCAATAGGAAGTATATGGAGGCTCGCACCGCTGACACCTGCGTGGCGCTGCGCGAGCCTACGGACTATACCGGACTCACGTTCTTTACCCCCAACATCAACATCTTTCGCGACCCTCGTTGGGGCCGCGGCATGGAGACCTACGGCGAGGATCCTCACCTGACCGCCACAATGGGGCTGGCCTGCGTGAACGGTTTGCAGCACAGCCACATGCCCTACAAGAAGGGCGAGGCCGCTCCCCTGCCCCTAACCACGGCAGCCTGTGTGAAACACCTGGCCGTGCACAGCGGCCCTGAGGGGGTGCGCCACGAGTTTGATTCACGAGTGGACATGTACGACATGAAGATGACTTATCTGCCCGCCTTTGAATATATTATCAAAAACAGCGATGTGCAGCAGGTGATGTGCGGCTACAACCGGCTGAACGGAGTACCTTGCTGCACCAACAAGGAGATGCTGCTGGACTTGCTGCGCAACGAATGGAAGTACGACGGCATAGTGGTGACCGACTGCTGGGCACTGAACGACTGTTGGGAGCGCGACACAGTGATTCCGCGCCACAAGACCCACGCCTCAGCAGCACTTACTGCAGCCGACGCTTTTGGCAGCGAGGTGGACTTGGAATGCGGCAGCGGACTGCAAGCCTTGCGCACCGCCGTGGACAGCGGCTGGGTGGACGAGAAGAAGGTGAATGAACATGTGCGCCGCATCCTGCGCACCCGGTTGCGCACCGAGCTGGCCGACAACCGCGAGCTGCCTCTCTCCGACATGAACCCCACCATTGCTGCCAGCGAGACGCTAGTGCTGCTGCGCAACGAGAAAGACTTGCTACCCCTGAAACAAGGCACCCGCATATTCCTGGCCGGTCCCAACGCCGAGGATACGCTCATGCCCCAAGGCAACTACAACGGCACACCTCGCCACACAGTGAGCATCCGCGAGGGCTTGGAGCAGCATTTCACCTTGGTGAGCTCGCCCAAGGAGGCCGAGGTGATAGTGTATGCCGGCGGACTGAACCCTCAGCTGGAGGGCGAGGAACTGCCCGTGGAAATGCCAGGGTTCCTCAAGGGTGACCGCACCCTGATTGAGCTGCCTGCCAACCAGAACAAGGAGCTGCATCGACTACAGCGGATGCACCGTCCTGTGGTGTTGCTCCTGTGCAGCGGAAGTGCCATTGCCTTGGACAGAAAGGCTCAGCAGTGCGCCGCTATCATGGCCTGCTGGTATGGCGGCGAGAACATGGGCCAGGCTATCAGCGAATCGATGGCGGGTATGGCCGACCGTTTTGGACGATTGCCTTTGACCTTTTACAAGTCAACCAAGCAGCTGCCACAATTCGACGACTACAACATGGAAGGCCGCACCTACCGTTATATGACACAAAAACCCTTGTACCCATTTGGTTACGGACTCAATTATCGCCAAGCCAGCGTAGACTACAGGTGGTATCAATACAAGTCTGGAGAGCAAGGTGTACGATGCACGGTAAAAACCGCACCTGAGTCTTGGAGTCAAAGACTGTCCGACTCTACTGTTTCCACCACGGTGCTAAAGGTTTACATAGTGCCTAACGACAAGAGCAACAAACTCCAGCGCACCCTTGTGGGCTACAAAAAGGTGGAATTACAGAAGAACGATTTCGATGTCAACATCACTATCGACCCCTTCTGGCTTCGCCAGTATAACCCCAAAACACTGGAGATGGAACCCATGCCCGAAGGCAGCTATCAAATCATAGTAGAAAACTAATCCTGAAGATTCTAAAAATCTAGAACCTCTAGAAAACCCAGAAAAGAAATAATAAAATACATACGAAAATGAAAAAACAAGACTGGATTGTTATCCTTATCGTAGCGATAGTGCTCGCTCCCTTCTTTATTGAATCTACTGGCTTTTATGCCAAATTCTTGGAACTGACAAACAGCCACGGCTATATCATGGCGTTTTTCAAATTTGCTATCTTGGCTGTGTTTGGCGAGATGCTGGCGCTTCGCATCCGCAAAGGAGTGTGGCACGAGAAAGGTTTTGGCGTGCTGCCCCGCATGATAGTATGGGGCATCCTAGGCATGGGCATTGCCATGGCCATGGTCATCTTCAAGACCGGCGTTCCCACTTTCTTGGCCAGCGTGTGCAATGCTGACCCTGCCGAGTTCAAAGCCATCTTTGGCGCTGCTGAACTCACCTGGGGCAAGGTAGGCATCGCTTTTGCGGTGAGTGTGATCATGAACACCATCTTCGCACCTGTGATGATGACCCTGCACAAATGCACCGACATCCACATTGCCAGCTACGAAGGCAGCATGAAGTGCTTCTGCCACCCCATGAAGATGCGCGAAATCTTCAGCACCAAGATCAACTGGGATGTGCAGTGGAACCTTGTATTCAAGAAGACCATTCCTCTCTTCTGGTTCCCTGCCCACACCATCACCTTTTGCCTGCCCGGCACTTTCCAGGTGCTCTTTGCCGCAGCACTCGGTATCGCACTCGGTCTTATCCTAGCCCTGGCTGGCGGCAGCAAGAAATAATATAATTACTATTGAATAAGAATTTATAGTCCTTCTAGACCATCTTGAATCGTTAGAAATTCTAGCCAAAATACCCAACTTCAGCAAGATGAAAAAAGCCTTTTTCACCACCTTTGCCCTCCTGGCCACCTCAGCCCTCTTCGCCCAGAACGACAGTCCCTGGAAGCTGGACTGGCATGGTTTTGTGAATCCCCATTTCTATGCCGACAGTCGCCAAGTGATGGGCGGCCGCGAAGAGATGATGCTCTTCTATCCAAAGGATGGCGTATATGACTACCAGACAGGAACCAACTTGAATGACGGTTGGAACATGAATATGCTGAGTATCACCGCCCGCCTGAATTTGAAGGTAACAGGCCCCGATATTCTCGGAGCAAAGACCTTCGCCTTCATAGAGGGCGACTTCACCGGCAGCACCAACGCCACCAACAACAATCTGCGCCTACGCCATGCCTACCTGAATATGGACTGGGGCAACAGTGTGTTGCTGGCCGGACAGTTTTGGCATCCCATGGTGGTGCCTGAAATCATGCCCAACACTCGCCCCTTGAACATGGGCGCACCCTTCCACCCCTATGCCCGCTACAGCCAAGTACGCTTCACCCAGCGCTTGGGCATGGGATTTGACGTGTTTGCCACCGCATTGTTCCAGCAGGATAATATGAGCCAGGGCATCCTGGACGGAGTAGCCACTAGCAGCACCCAGTTTATCCGCCGCAGCTGCGTGCCCGAAATGCACCTGCAGGCTCGCTACCAAAACGAACATGTACTGGTGGGCGCTGCCGCCAACATGCTGACCATCCAGCCCGAGGTCTATACCAAATCCATGACGAATATACCCGCCAACTATGGCGAGACATTCACCAGCTTCAGTTATTCGGTCTATGCCAAGTACAAATGGCAGAATTACGCGCTGAATGTTCAGGCACTGCTGAACAACAATATGTATGAGATCTGCTCAATGGGCGGCTACTACATCTTACGCGATGCCGACGGCAACAGTGAGTATCAACCCTGGCATTTCAATACCGTGTGGGCTGACTTTGGCAAGACCACTGGCAAATGGCGTCCCGGCATCTTTGTAGGCTACGGAAAGAACACCCAAGCACTGCTGAGTGGCGACAACCTTACGGTGCTTGGCCGCGGAAACGATATCGAGAATCTATGGCGAGTGCAGCCCCGCATCGGCTATCATGCTACCGATAAGTTCAACATCTATGCCGAAGCCGAATACACCAATGCGGGTTATCTGCATGTCCTAAATGACCCATGGGGTTCATTCATCTACCGCAATGACGTGGGCAACCTACGCTTGATGCTCTCGGCCGAATACCGATTCTAAATGAAGACCAACTATCACACACACAGCAACTACTGCGACGGCAAAGCCTCTCCCCGAGAGATGGTGGAGTTTGCCGTCGCACATGGCTTTTCTCACCTAGGTTTTTCGGGGCATGCTCCACTACCCTATGAGAACTCTTTTTCGATCAAGAACAACCAATACACCGATTATTGCGACACTGTGCGAGCGTTGAAAGAGGAATTTGCGGGGAGAATTGCCATCAGCCTAGGGCTTGAGATTGACTATATTCCCGGACTCCACGAAGACTTTAAACCGCTGATTGAAAGAGGTGGACTCGACTACACTATCGGCTCGGTACACCTTATTCCCAACCCCGACAGCATTGAATATCTGCGCGACCACCCCGCCGAGGCTGCAGACTATCTGTGGATGATTGACGGCTCGCGCTACCAGACCTACGACGAAGGCCTGCAACGCCACTACCACGGCGACATCCGTCGAGGTGTACGCGACTTTTTCTATCAGAACAACGCCATGATCGAAAGCCAGCGCCCCACCATCATAGGCCATTTCGACAAGATTGTGATGCACAACCGTGATCGATATTTCCAATACGACGAGCCCTGGTTTCGCAATCTGCTGTATGAAACTGTAGAGTTGATAAAAGAGGTGGGTAGCATCTGCGAGGTGAATACCCGCGGCATTTACAAAGGACGGCACTACGACTACTACCCCGCCAAAAGCACCATCAAGCACATGAACGGACTGGGCATACCCGTGATGGTGAGCACCGACGCCCATGCGCCAGAAGATTTGATCAAGACCGAGGGAGCCGAAGACTTTCTGCGCGAAATCAACTACAAAGAAATCATCACCCAATTATGATACGGAAATTGACTTTGAGCCTCGTGGGGCTGCTAATGCTTATGGGCTGCGGCAAAGATACCACCAACGACCGAGTAACGGCTCGCCTGGTGATACAAAACATGGGCAACGAGGGATTCCATGAAGTGGCTGAGATGTCGGCAAAGGTGATTATAGCCAGCCGCGAAGGACTGGATTCGCTCAACTATGTGAAAGTAGATGACGCACTAAGCATCAAAGACATTATTTGCCCCTGCTCGATTGCATTCAGGCCACAATACAAGATGCGAGACCAAATCGACTCCAACTCCACTTATGAAGTGAAGCTAGCATTCGAATCAACGATAACCACAACATTAGGCGGAAAAATCATCGATACCGACACCTCACGAAGAAGCTCCACCTTCAACGGCATTAGCATAAGCTACATCGAGCAATACATCCCACGCATCAATTCGCAAATCCCTCAATACCTATTCTACGTCAATGCCGAAGGCATGATAGAAAAGCTGAACTGAAAAGATACTTCAATAAACAAAAAAAGAGTCCATCAAATGAAGGACTCTTTTTTGTTGCTAATGACCAATGCAATATACTTTGGTGCAAGTATAGGCGGTGAGGTAGGAATAGTCGAGCCCCAGATTGATGGTGTAGATGCTCTTGAAATAGATGGTGGGCATGTTGTTTTGGAAACCGTGGAAGGTGAACCGAATCATGTCCTCGATACTAGCATAGTAATAGTCGCTGGTGCAATCATCCAAGGTGAGCATGCCATCAGCCTCGGAGGCAGTGGTGGTAAAGAATACTTTCTCGCCTTCGTCTTTAACGAAAGTGGCAGTCACCACAAGCTTGTCGTTATCGCCCTGTGTAATAGCCAGGTAGCCATGCTCGGGAGGATTGATTTTGCCGGTCATAGTCTCGAAAAACTCTTCGTCAAACCAGGTGCCATCGGAAGTGGTGATGCTATCGTAAACCATATCCAACTCGTAAATGCCAATGAAATCACTAGCGGGCTGTTCGTTATGGTCAAGGGTGTCGGCGGGGTTTTCGCCTGGGTTATCGCCAGTGCCTTCCTTCTCGCAAGCGGCAAAAGCGCCACAAAGGGCGACAAACGCCATAGCCATGATAAAAAAATGTTTCTTCATACAATACAGTATTTAACGATTAAACTATTCGGCGCGCTTGGTGCAACGAGCGGTGAGGATATAGCCACAATCCATACCAAAGAATTCAACATGCTGCATGATGCGGAAACGGAGCTCGCCTTCGGCCTGATATAATGCACCATATGTGATGTCGAATGAGAGGCCATTCTGCTCAAATACCGAAGCTTCGGGAATGAGTTTTCCTTCGGCATCGAGGGTAGCCTTAGTGTCATAGAAATGGATTTCAACGGGAGTGCCATCATCCTGGTGGAGTACCTCATAACCATCAATCTTGACGGTATTGATATCGTTGGAGTCGAGGGTGATGCACACATAACCGCTATCGGGGTCGTAGTTGATGCCTTCAAAACCATTTTGAAACCAGTCGCCATCAACGCCAACGCTGTCATAGACAGTCAACATATCGTATGTGCCGAGCACAGAAGCAATAGCCTCGGGGATGGAGGGCTGGTCTGGTAGAATGGGTTCTACATCATCTTTTTTGCAAGATACAAAAGCCAACATGGCAGCAATGGCCAAGTAAAGAATGCGGATTTGTTTCATATAATATTATTTTTAATTAAATTCGGTATAATGCATTAATAGTATTCAATTTCCCTTATCGTTCCGACACCATGCTCATCATCATAATAATAAATCCAATTGCCTAGACTGTCAAAGTCGTAAAATCTTTCTACACCGAGATCGGTTGGATTGTGTTTTTCCTCACGACCATCCAGCCAGATGGTTTTTACAAGAAGTCCTTGCTTGTCGTAGCGGTAGCTGATACGTGATCCATCGGGATAGATATAGGCTGTGACCTGCCCACGTCGATTGAGGCGAAACCTGAATGTGGATTTCTTGACACCAGGATCGGTACCATCAAGGATGCCTTTGCACCAGCGACCGTTGGCAGAATAAGTGTAGGTGGTGACAAAAGTATCCGTCACGGCTGGATTATCCGCATTGGCAACATAACACTCCTCTTTGATACGGCGACGCAGGGTGTCGTAGGTATATAATGTGCGAGAATAGATGTTGCCAAGCCCTCTGTGAAAGGACTCTACACAACGACCATCAGTGTCGTAATACCACCAATCGCCGCATCCATCTTCGGTATTAACCATTGACACCGACTTGACGATGCCTTTAAGATAGTCTATCTCAGTAGGGGACAGACGAAGGTTTAGATCCTCATCGGTAGGCTCATTGACTGGGAAATAGCGAGTATAGGTCTGATTGCATGACGAAAAGACCAGTAAGACACCAATCAATATGATGGGAAAGCGACTCATTACCGCTTAGAGAGCTAAAGCAGATGAGATATAGGTGGCAAGGTTGCCTTTTGATTGTTGTTTAAGCAGTTTCTCACTCAACTTGGATTTGCCGATTTGATCTTTATAGGCATAATAATAGTTGAGCATCTCCTCCACAGCCACATTAGCACATAGGAGAATGTTGTCTTCAGGATTTTTTATAGAATGGCGAGTCCATGCAGCCATATAGACCACGAGCAAGTTGGCCTTCTTGGCATCAACAAGATCATTAGAAATGACCAAATGCACATTGGGTGCACCTTCGAGCCAACGGAGCAAGAAAGAGGCACACTCTTCGTGCATGGGTTTGTTGAATTGGGGGTCGGTATTGATCAGATAATCGCAACAGTTGAGCACATCACCTTCATACTTAGCATAGTCGGATGGCCACATCTTTTGTGGCATAATGGGAAAAGAAAAATGCTGAGCCAAAGCACATTGAGCCATTAGAATGGTGATAAGAACCAAGAGGAATTTTTTCATTGTCAATTTAATTTATATACTATACTATTGATGTTTGAACTTGCAAAAGTACGATATTTTTTCGACATTTCGAAAAAAATCGTATCTTTGTGTTCCCAAATCGGACAATACCAATTATATAGACTAATGAAAATCACAATAATAGCCAATGGATCATTCCCCACTCATGCTAAAGTGCTGAGAAGAATTGCTGAGTCGGACTTCGTGGTGTGCTGCGATGGTGCTTTTGAGAAATATCTCCGCTGGTACAAGAAATGCAGCTATGCGCCCAATCAGTCAGTAGCCGTGGTGGGAGATGGAGATTCGCTGAACCCACTATTGATTGACGAGGCAAAAAAACTCAAGCTGAAAGTGCTGGTGAAAAAGGTCTCCGAACAGGAGAGCAATGATCTAACTAAGGCGGTAAGATTTGTGGCAGAGATGGGGGAACGAGTTGAGGGACTAGAAGTGGGCATTACTGGCGCCACAGGACTACGCGAAGATCATACGATTGGGAACATCAGTTTGCTGGCAAATTATATCACATCATTTCCTTCGATAGTTTTTTCTATGTATTCTGACTATGGCACATTTTATGCCATGGAAGGGAAGTCCACTTTCAATTGCCAAAAGGGACAACAAATCTCGCTTTTCTCGCTCACACCCGAAATTCCTGTGACGGTGAAAGGACTGAAATATCCCATCAAAAACCGACAATTGACACAACTGTGGGAGGCCACACTGAATGAGGCGAAGGATACTAAATTCGAGGTGATTGGCGGAAAGATGTTGGTGTATCTGGCTGCAATGGATACGGTTGACCACAAATTCAAGCAATCGAAATAAGGGCCTAGTCCCAACCTTCATAATCTTCGGCAGCGTAGTCCATCGTATCGTATTGAGTATCGTATTGATATACTCGGTGCAGATGTTGTATTTGGCTATTGCGAAGTACCAACTCCACTTTATCAGCACAGAGAGAGAGTCGTTTGAGGACATCACTTTCCCAAAATCGTAGAACCTCCCACCCCATCCTTTGTAGGCGGATATCAACTTTCTGATCATGGGCCATATTTCGTTCAATCTTGGGATACCAATACTCTCGATGACTTTTGATGCGATGCTGCTGCTTAGGCCAATCACGTCCATGCCAGAATTCGCCATCGACAAACACAGCCACTTTCTGTTTTTTGAAACAGATATCAGGGCTGCCAGGCACACTACGCACATTTTTACGATAGCGATAGCCACGTCGCCACAACTCACGAGCCAACAATATCTCGGGCTTGGTGCCATAGCTCTTGTTGGCTTGCATGCAACGACGTCGCTGTTCGGGAGAAAGTCGGTCAGTCATGTGACGAGTGTGTAGCTTGTAGAGTGGCTGGCGTGGCAAAAGAATCCGCACCCGGAACTATACAATCTACATTCAAAAATCTACAATAGTTACTTTCCTATTGCTTGCTGAATAGCGCGAGCCAGCTGGTCGGGGCAGGAAGTACCTTTGCCACCGCAGTCGATACCCTGGAGTCGGCTGATAACCTCTTCGGCACGCATGCCTTCAACCAGTTTGGCTACTCCTTGGGTGTTGCCGCCACAGCCGCCTAAGAATCTAACGTTGCGGACGATACCGTCCTCTAAATCGAAATCAATCATAGCACTGCAAGTGCCATAGGTCATGTATTGATAATGCA
>JAKSMP010000056.1 GCA_024400505.1 Bacteroidales bacterium
TTTAATATTGCGGCTCCTGCCGCCTAATTGTTAACTTTTTTCTACCGAACCATTGTATAATTGAACTGCAGCAAACCTGAGAAATGCTTGAAAGGAAGGAAGCAATCGGTTCCATTGGACTTGGCAGCCATAAAAGCAATAGGCGAGCTAGCATCAACACTGGAATTGATATTCACGGAAAGTGTGCTACCATTCAAGCTACCAGAAGAAATCACGTCACTTACAGCATAATAATAGGTTCCCATGGGACTGGTCTCATAAGCACTAGTACCTGTATGAACAAAATCTGCATTAAGGCCACCGCCAGCGATGCTGGTTGCGAACCAATCCTCGCCAGTGGTGAGGGTTGATGAAGAAGAATAAATATGTACCAACTCGTTACTATTCCAAACAACGCTGCCGCCATTGATGGTGCACTTAGCATCATTATTGTCGATAGTTGCGTGGAATCTCATGGGGCTCAACTCTTCCTTAGCGCAAGACACCATCATGGTGAGCGCAGCTGCAAATGCTAAAAATAAAGTCTTAGTGTGTTTCATTGCAAAAAAACTAATTATCATCATTCACTAAATTGTATTGCCAAAACGGTTACCTGACACAGTGAGTCCAGTACCATCTGTATATTGCTCTACTTGTCCGTCGTTGGCATGGGGGTGAAACAAGTATTGGGGATCGGATCCTGCGAAGCCTCGTTCAACACGGAAGTCAACTGTTTTCACTTTGGGTGCTTGATATTCTCTTTTGTTCTCCATAAGGCACCCATTTTGCATTTCTAATGTTTTCATCTTTGTATGATATTAATATTGATTTGACAATTAAGTTACAAAAATACTAATTTTTGCAATAATAATAATAATAGCAAACTTTTATGTAACATTTAATACTATTTAACAGAGTATTATCTTCACAATGATTTATACTACAGCCGGCTACAAACATTTCTTAAAATTCATTTACATAACACCAAAAGTACCACCAAACGACCAATAAATTCTATTTTAAAACCTATCATTTCATCAAATAGAGCGAATCAGAAATATTATTGATGGATAAAAGATGGGGCATTTTGCAACCAATGGGCCACTCGTGCACATTCACTTATTCGGCTCGCCCAAAACCATACTTAAGGCAAGGTGCAGCCTTAAGTTAAGGTCAGCTGCGGTCTTAACTTAAGGCCAACCACGATCCTAACTTAAGACAAAGCGCACCCATAAGCATGGATCAAGCTCATCCCTTAGCAGCAATCAACGCCTCACCAAAGCATGCATTAAACGCCATTGATAATCAAACACAAAAAGAATTCCTTGTTGACCCTATACTTTCCCCTCAAATTTGCCGCTCGATTTTGCAAGGAGATATATGGTTTACGACGAGTAAGTATGGGGTTGCTGAGCGGGAGATATATGGTTGCCGAGTGTCAAGTGTGGGGTATCCTGCAGGCTCATACTACACACTCTCTCTTCAGCTAGAAACGCACCGTTGAGTAGCCACACACTTTTTTCCATTTGCACATATCCTTTTTCAATTATCACCCCTACCCAAATACATTTTTTACCCCTACCCAAATCCACACTCAACCCCTACCCAAATTCACGCTCAACCCCTACCCAAAAAATATGGCGGATGAGGGCCACCCGGAACGAGGCTAGATTGATGTTGACCTTGAGGTGCTGATGACGCTCACTAGAGAATTGCACGGGCAACACAACGGACTAGATGAGATTGCTACCATTCTTATAATAGTAGCAATGAATTAAAAAAGCGACAACCCTGTGCGGGTCGTCGCTTTTAAATATATGGATGTATTAGGTTAGCTTATTTGGTGGAGATGACCAAGAAGCGGGTCTGCTCCCAGAATTTGGCGGGATTGAGGATGCGGAGATAGGAGACCATCTTGGGGTCATTCTCATCCATAACCAACTCATAGCTGTTCTCAGCATGTTTGGATACCACCACAGCTTTCTTCATATTTACGGGAATGGTGGTTACCTTGGTGCGGTCAATCTGAGTGAAGCGATCCATGGGGAGCTCGCTGGTGGTGCCTTGATGACGGCCGATGCCGATGAAGCCACCTGCTTTGCTGACGATGCCTGCTGCGCTAAGGTCGGCATAATTGCCCACCACGTAGTAGGCTCGGTTGGCCTCATGGGTCTGACGCTGGATGTACTGGTCTTTCTCTTGGTTGGAGGCTGCGAGGTCGTTTACATCATCGGTGAGTTTCTTGATGATAACCTTATTGTTTTCCAATTCGGTGAGCAATTCGGCAATCTGGGATTCCTGAGCAGCTATGCGCTCTTCCTGACGGGTGATGAGCTCCTGCAGGCGGGTGCTTTCTTTGCCTTCGGTGTTGACCTTGGACTGGAGGCTGGCCAATTTCTTCTTGTTGGCAGCCATCAATTCTTCAATATTCTTAATCTGATCGTTAATCTGATTCTTTACATTGGGCTGACCTTCGATGTTGGCGCGACGGAGTTGCTGTACAGCGTTGTAGCGAGAATTGACTGCCGACAGATTTTCTTCGATTTCATTCAATGTGGCAAAAACTGAGTCGAGTTCAGCATCTTTATTGTTGATAATCTGCTGAAGTGAATCATTCTGCTTAATAGCTGCATCAAGCTCGGGGCTGCCGCTATTGCAGGATGCAAAAAACATGGCTACAACAGCCAAGCTCAATACGATAACTACTTTTTTCATGTTGTATTAGTTTTAATTTGTAATACTTTTTTTATTTCTTATACAATATTTTATATACTTTACGTTATTATTAAACGGCAATGATACTTTTTTATTGCATATATTTCGACAAAGAATCATAATAAACCTTAAAATATATGACAAAGTTCACCAAAATACTTCTGATTATGACCATCGCATGCACTCCCGTGGCAGCTTCGGCCCAAACCGAGAACCCTTTGATGCAGAATCATTGGAACACGCCACACCAAACTCCGCCATTCAGCCTCATCCGAAACGAGCACTACAAACCCGCCATGCTGGCCGCCATTGACGAAGCCAAAGCCAATATCAAAAAAATCAAATCGCAAAAGGCAAACCCCACTTTTGAAAACACAATAGTGGCCATGCAGACAGCAAGCGAGAAGCTGGAGCGAATCAGCAACATACTGTTCAACCTGAACGAATGCAACACTTCGCCCGAGCTGCAGCAAATAGTGATGGATATACTGCCCGAGCTCACCCGATTTGAGAACAGTGTGAGCATGGACGAGAAACTATTCATGCGAGTGAAAGCAGTTTACGACCAACGCGACCAACTCAGCCTTACTACCGAACAGCGCACCCTGCTGGAGAACACTTACAAAGGATTTGTGCGCAATGGTGTGAACCTCACAGGTAAAGACCGAAAGACTTATGCCAAGAACAGCGAACGGCTTTCGCAGCTCTCGCAAATGATGAACCAAAATGTGTTGGCAGACAACAATGAATACACACTCCACATCACCAATGCCGAAGATCTCAGCGGACTGCCAGCGAATGTGATTGCCGCAGCAAGTGCCGAGGCCAAAGGTGAAGGATGGACTTTCACGCTTGCTTATCCTTCTTATGGTCCGTTCCTCACTTTTGCCGACAACAGAGGGCTGCGCGAGCAGATATGGAAAGCGTATAATAGCCGAGGAAATCGTGGCAACGAGAACGACAACAACGAAATCATCCGTGAGATGACCTACTTGAGATATCAGCAGGCCAAACTTTTGGGATATGCCAACTATAGCGAATATGTATTGAGCGACCGCATGTGCGAAACGCCGCTTCAGCTCAACGACTTCTTTGGGCAACTGCTCCAAGCATCCACACCATTTGCCATCAAAGACTTGAAAGCCGTGAGCAATTTTGCAGCCAGCCATGGTGCGGAGCTGCCGCTCCAGCGTTGGGATTTTTCCTACTGGAGTGAGAAACTCAAGCAAGAGCAATATGGATTTGATGCAGAGGTGCTCCGCCCCTATTTCCAACTTGAGAAAGTACGCCAAGGCATCTTTGACCTTTATGGCAGATTATACGGTTTATCTTTCCGCCAAGCCGAAGGCATAGAGGTCTATCACCCCGATGTGGTCGTGTTTGAGGTCTATCGCCAAGACCGATTCATGGGTGTGCTGTACCTTGACATGCATCCCCGAGCAAGCAAACGCAGCGGTGCGTGGATGACCGAATTCCGCCCACAGAGCGACATCGATGGGAAGCAAATCAGACCACTCATCCAGGTGGTGTGCAACTTTTCAAAACCCGTAGGCAACACACCGGCATTACTAAGCTTTGACGAGGTTGAGACCTTCATGCACGAATTCGGCCACGCCATGCATGGTATGCTTACCGATTGCGTTTATCCCTCCATCAGCGGCACTAGTGTGAAACGCGATTTTGTGGAACTGCCGTCTCAGGTAATGGAAAATTGGTGCTATGAGCCTCAATTCCTCAACACTTTTGCTCGGCATTACCAGACGGGTGACACCATTCCGGGTGAATACATCCGCAAGATAAAAGCTGCCGAGAAATATCTTGCAGGATGGTTGTGCTCACGCCAATTGAGTCTAGGTTTGGCCGATTTCGCATTCCACACCATCAACAAACCTATCGAAGGACCTATTGAAGATTTCGAACGCCAATATATGCGCGAGTTGCTTCCCCCTGTCCAAGGATGCAATACCAGCACAGCATTCACACACATCTTTGCTGGCGGTTACGCCTCTGGCTATTATGGCTACAAATGGGCCGAAGTGCTGGATGCCGACGTTTTTTCGGAATTCAAAAAGAACGGAATCTTCGACCAGGCTACGGCAGAACGATTCCTGAACGAAATCTTGTCTAAAGGCGGATCGGAACACCCCGCTATCTTATTCCGCAATTTCATGGGCCGCGACCCCAACATCAATGCCTTATTGATTCGCTGCGGATTTGCCGAAGAAATAAAGACTGCTTTTGAGAAATAAAGCTTTCTTGCTAAAAAAACAACATCACAATGAACGAAATATACGCAAAACAGATATTAAAGATATTTGCCAACAATCCTTTCGACTCATTCAACCACAAGCAGATTGAGTCGAGGATAGGTGCTCACGACAAGGGCACGAGGCAGCTGGTGATGGCCACCATCTTGGAACTGGCCGAGAGCCGCATCCTGGTGGAGGACGAGAACGCCCGAGGCAAATACAAAATCAATCCTAAAAATATCAATGACGACTTGCTGCCAAAGAACTACCTGATAGGCACTATCGACATGAAACAAAGCGGCAAAGCTTACGTCATCCCACAAGACGAAGATCGCGAAGACGTGCAAATCTCGCCCAACAACACCAACCACGCCTTGCATGGCGACACGGTGAAGGTGCTCATGTTCCCCCAACGCAAGATGAGGAAACCCGAAGGCCAAGTGGCAGAAATCATCAAACGAGCCCGCACCCGTTTTGTTGGCGTGATACAGAAACAAGATCGCTTCGCTTTCATGGTGAGCGACAACCGCACTATGCCAGTGGATATATTCATCCCCCTGAGCGACTTGGCTGGAGCCGAGGACGGGGAAAAGGTGCTGGTGGAAATGACTGATTGGCCCAAACGGATGAATAACCCTGTGGGGCGAGTCATCAACCGCTTGGGGCGCCCTGGAGACAACAATGTGGAGATGCAGTCGATTTTGGCAGAATATGATTTCCCGCTGAGTTTTCCTGCTGAAGTGGAGCGCGAAGCCGAGGAAATAGCACAACCTACCGAGAAGGACTTTGGCAACAGAAAAGACTTCCGCAACGTTTGCACATTCACCATTGACCCGGCCGATGCTAAGGACTTTGATGATGCACTCTCATTCCGTCCCTTATCCAATGGGCACTACGAAGTGGGTGTGCATATTGCTGATGTGTCGCACTATGTGAAGACTGGCACAAACCTCGACCACGAAGCTTACACACGTGGCACAAGTGTCTATCTTGTTGACCGCACCATCCCCATGTTGCCCGAGAAGCTATGCAACGGGGTTTGCTCTCTGCGCCCTAACGAAGACAAGTTGTGTTTCAGCGTAGTAATGGAGATGAACAGCAAGGCCGAAGTGCTCAGTTCTTGGTTTGGCAAGACGGTGATAAACAGCGACACGAGATATTGCTACGAGGAAGCTCAAACTATCATCGACACCCAATCCGTCACCACCCCAGGGTCGCAAACCGATGAAGCAATATTGGAGCTGCACAAACTCGCTACCATCCTGCGCAAAGAGCGCTACGACGAAGGAGCAATCAATTTTGAGAGCCAGGAAGTGAAATTCCATCTCGATGAGAACGCAAAGCCTATCGGGGTTTATATCAAAGAAGCGAAAGAAGCCAATTGGTTGATTGAGGAGTTCATGTTGCTTGCCAACAAGAAAGTGGCTGAGCATATTGGAATGACAAAGAAGACAGCCGACAAAAAGGCCGAGAAAGCTAAGACATTTGTTTATCGCGTACACGACGAACCAAACCCCGAGAAGCTAGGCACTTTCGTAGAATTTGTATCCAAACTGGGATTCTCAATCAAGACTGGTTCGCGCAAAGCACTGGCCAAAAGTTACAACAACTTGTTTGAAACCATTGCTGGCCGTGGTGAGGAATACATGATAGACAATATCGCTATCCGCACCATGTCTAAAGCATTTTATAGTACCAATAATATAGGGCACTACGGACTAGGATTCCCCTTCTACACCCATTTCACCTCGCCAATACGTCGTTACCCCGACTTGATGGTTCACCGACTACTGGAACATTATCTGGACGGTGGTGCTACTGCCAATGCTGATGAATTTGAGGAGTACTGCAAACATTGTTCGCTGATGGAGAAACGTGCTGCCGATGCAGAGCGCGCCAGCGTGAAATACAAACAGGCAGAGTTTCTGAGCGAAAGAGTTGGGCAAGATTTTCCCGCCTTGATTTCTGGCGTGAGCAAATGGGGATTGTATGCCGAAATTGAGGGCAATAAGTGCGAAGGTATGATTGCCATCGGAAGCTTGAAAGGCGACTACTATATGCTGGACGAAGACAACTATCAAGTGATTGGTCGCCGATATGGCAAATGTTATAAACTTGGAGACGCTGTCACTATCCGCGTTAAGAATGTTGACATGATGAAAAAGCTAATCGACTTTGAACTTGTTGACGATGGCGATTTGGAGATTCCCATGTATGGAGACCGGCGTGGTCGCCGCAAAGAGGCTAACGGCAGATCAGAAGGAAGAAAACCTGTCCGCAAAAGCAACCCAAAGAAAGAATCGTCGCGCAGAGGTGCTTCCAAAAGCAAAAAGGACGATAAAGGAAAGGCCAAAAGAAGTACAAAAAAGCAAGTTAAGAAAGCCTAGGTATGCTTGATTGAATCAAAAAAAGGTCCGCACGATGTGCGGACCTTTTTAATTCTATAAAAAGTTGGATTATTTAGCAACAGAGATGCGCTTTGCCACCTGGCCATTGTCGGTAATAACATTGACGAAGTAGATACCAGCAGCAAGATTCTGGGTGTTGATTGTCACATTAGTAGCATTGACGTTGCTCTGGTTCAGTACCACCTGACCCATTGCATTGATAACGTTGAAGGAACGGATTTGGCTATTCACAGCAACATTTACATGGGTAGTGGCAGGATTGGGATAGAGTGCCATAGTGGCCTCAGCCTTGTCGATAGAAACTGAGGAAACAGGCAAAGCCATCACGTATGAAGTCCATCCACCAGCAGCGGTGGAAGCATAGCCCATCACATAATCAGCTTCAGGAGTGATATAGCTGATAGCAGAGGCGAAGATGCTAGCGGCATAAGGATCATCGGGATAGATACTAGCCACATTGGTACAGGTAGTGTCACCAGCTTTCCAAATCATGCCATAAACATCCTGCTCCCAAGTAATGGGATCAAAAGCACCGGTCAAACGGCCGACACAAGTACCGTCATTAGCTATGCCAAAAACTTCATTTGCTTCGTTGTCGAAATCGAGATTCAACACTTCAAAAGCATTGGTCAAGAGATTCATGCGAGCAGCACGAGGGGTAGCGTCGGCATCCCAATCTTCGGGGTCATAAGCTTCCACTACGGTAACAGCTGCCCACTCACCATTGGCGCTAAGAGCAGCGGGGCTGAACTCGAAATAAGGGTTGCGGCCAGGCTGAACATAGTTACCATCTTCATCATAGTAGTAGGACTGGAAATAGTCGTTGGCCATGGGGCGAACAACGTATTCACCATTCTGCTTAACCCAAGCCATAGCCACCCAGGCACCAGTGTGGGCATCCTGAGCATAGCCAAGGATGGTGTTGGCATCGGCAGAAATCCAGCGAGCACTTACATAATCCAGATCAAAACCGAGCTGCTCAGCAGTAGGAGTGGGAAGGTTGGTACGAACGGTACCATTCTCAGTCCAGATGCAAGCATAAGTGGTCCAATCTTCGGTGAAATAGAAACCTACGATCACACCATTTTCAGAGATGGCATAAGCCTCACAACCTGCTTCGCCATCGAGGGCAAAAAGCTGGGTATATTCGCCATTACCATCGCAACGAGCCATGATAGGATGGCTGATGTAATCGGCAGTGGTAAGAGAGCCAACTGCGATACCAGCATTGTTTACGCCATGGAAAGAGCCCGTCTTGGTGGAATACATCATCTCGCCAGTGCCATCATCGAATTCCATCCAAGCTGAATCTTGCTCGATGATTACAAAAATCTCATTGGTAACGGTATTCCATACTAAGGGAGCAATAGTGCTCTGATCGGTACCAACCACATAGTTGCGGTTCTGGGACATTGACTCACCCAATACTTCCATAGGCTGCCACCCAACGTATAGTGCGGGGCTCACCACGAAGGGGCTTTGAGCAAACATAGATGTTGCAAAAAGAGCGAACATCAAGGAGATAAAAACTTTTTTCATTTTGATAATTATTTATTGATAATAATTGGATTTGACGTCGATTGCTATAAAAAAAACAAATGGTATTAAAAATAACCATTGTAAAAAATGAAGGCTGCCTTTATGCGAAGCAGCCTTCAGTATTTTGAGAACAATCTTAAAGATTATTCAGCAACGATCTCTACATTAACCTGAGCCTTAATCTCTTTGTAGATGTTGATGGTGCAGGTGTGGGTGCCCACTTCCTTCATCTTAGCGCCATCCACGACGATCTTTTTGCGATCAACATCGTAGTTGTGCTGTTCCTTAAGAGCTTCAGCAATCTGGTCGTTGGTGATAGAACCAAAGAGATGACCATTCTCACCTACCTTAGCAATGATGCGTACGGTTTTCTCATTGACAGCAGCCTGAAGAGTTTCAGCATCCTTGCGGAACTTTTCCTCTTTGAAAGCACGCTGACGCATGTTCTCAGCATGGATTTTGCGGTTGGTAGCGGTGGCGATGATAGCCAGGCCCTGGGGGAGAAGATAGTTGTTGGCGTATCCGTTCTTAACGTTGACGATATCGTCTTTGTAACCGAGGTTGGCTACATCATTCAAAAGTATAATTTCCATGTTCTATTTCTCTCCTATTATTATTTTAAACAATCGGCTACATAGGGCAGCAGAGCCAAGTGGCGAGCGCGCTTGATAGCTTTGGACACTTTCTTCTGGTACTTGTTGGAGGTACCGGTGATGCGACGGGGAAGGATCTTACCCTGCTCGTTGACAAACTTCAGCAGGAAGTCAGCATCTTTGTAGTCAATATATTTGATGCCAAGTTTCTTGAAACGGCAGTACTTTTTGCGCTGGGTTTCTACGGCAATCGGGGTGAGATATTTGATTTCAGTTTCGTTAGCCATGATTCTAAATGTTTAGTTGGTTAGTGACTTTACAACTTATTATTCCTCGGTAGCGGGAGCTTCAGCGGCAGCCTTCTTGGCGTTGCGCTTTTTCTCATTGTAAGCTACAGCGTACTTGTCGAGAGATACGGTGAGGAAGCGGAGCAGACGCTCGTCGCGCTTGTAAGCGGTCTCGAGATCGGCGATGAGGCTACCCTCAGCGTTGAATTCGATGAGGTAGTAGAATCCGGTGGTCTTTTTGCGAATAGGATAAGCGAGCTTGCGCATACCCCAATTGTTGGTGTAGACGATTTCTGCACCACGGTCTTTGAGGAAGTTGAGGTACTTCTCTACCGTTTCCTTCATCTGGTCTTCAGACAAAACGGGAGTTACAATGAAAACGGTTTCGTAACGATTTACCATGTTTGTTTAATTTATAAATTGATTAATTAATACTTGCGTTTTGACATAGGAAAACGCTTCGAGCCACTTTGCGGACTCGAACCGCAGACCTACGCATTACGAATGCGTTGCTCTACCAACTGAGCTAAAGTGGCAATGCGGTTGCGGTGTATAAATAAAACAGGTGGAGAGCTATGTTTCCGTGCGGGGAGTAGTGGTCGGGGTGAGAAGACTCGAACTTCCGGCCTCCACGTCCCGAACGTGGCGCGCTAGCCAACTGCGCTACACCCCGCAGTAGTGTCCTGGCAGGGACTCGAACCCTGGACCCATTGATTAAGAGTCAATTGCTCTACCAACTGAGCTACCAAGACAACTGAATGCTTAGAGCGACGAGTTTATCACCTCGTTGCTTTTGGCGTTTGTGGTATTGTATTTCAAATTACTCTCTTTTGTACTCCGGGTGGGACTTGAACCCACACGTCCTTGCGGACAAGGGATTTTAAGTCCCTCGTGTCTACCATTCCACCACCAGAGCTTTTAGCCATTGGCCATCAGCGTTGGCTTTTGGCATTGTAGACTGTTTGAGCGGAAAACGAGACTCGAACTCGCGACCCCGACCTTGGCAAGGTCGTGCT
>JAKSMP010000057.1 GCA_024400505.1 Bacteroidales bacterium
AAAATGGTCCGTTCGTCTAGCTGGCCCAGGACGTAAGATTTTCATTCTTAAAATCGCGGGTTCGAATCCCGCACGGACTACAACAAAAAAAGATTATATAGAAATTATGGCACATCACAAGTCAGCAAAAAAAAGAATTCGTTCTAACGAAAAAAGAAGAGTAGAGAATCGTTACTACGCCAAGACCATGCGCAATGCATTGCGTGATTTCCGCGCCCTTGAGGATAAGAACACTGCTGCCGAGAGACTTCCCAAGATGGTTTCTATCATCGATAAGCTCGCTAAGCGTTCCGTTATCCACAAGAACAAGGCTGCTAACTTGAAATCCAAACTCATGAAGCAGGTCAACGCTATGTAATCAACCCGATTCCATAGAATAATAAAGCCGAGGCATTTGCCCCGGCTTTTTTATTTGTATTTATATGCCATGTTTTTGTGTCTTTGAATGGTCTGTTGTGGTGGGAATTCGTTATTAGCTTGCGAAAGATTGTAGCATAGGCGATTAACCTTTATAGGCTATCATTGTTAATAACTATGTTCTTATTATTTTACTGCATTTATGTATTTTCGCAAACTGAAAGTTTTGACCGATATCGGTGCAAATGACTATTTTATAGAACATTATTTATACAGTGATATATGCAGTCGGATATGTTTTTGGATTTTGGCGACGATAGCCAGCAATTTAAGGCCAAGGAGTACACTCAGTATTCTCCCGCAGAAATTATGCAGTCTTCTGTCGAGTATTTCGGGGGGGATGAGCTTGCTGCCAATGTGTGGATGAACAAGTATGCTCTTCGCGACGACAACAAAATCTTCGAACTCAATCCCGACATGATGCACCATCGTTTGGCTAGCGAGTTTGCCCGCATTGAGCAGAAGTATCCCAATCCCATGTCGGAAGAAACGATTTATTCGCTGCTGAAAGATTTTAAGTATATCATTCCTCAGGGCAGCCCCATGTCTGGCATCGGCAACAACTTTCAGGTAGTGTCCCTCTCAAATTGTTTTGTGATTGGCAATAATGGCGCCGGCGATTCTTATGGTGGCATCATGAAGATTGATCAGGAGCAAGTGCAGTTGATGAAACGTCGCGGTGGCGTTGGTCACGATCTCACCCACATCCGTCCTTCTGGTAGCCCTGTCAAGAATAGCGCCCTCACCTCCACTGGCATTGTGCCTTTCATGGAGCGTTATAGCAACACCACCCGCGAAGTGGCCCAAGGTGGACGTCGTGGAGCATTGATGCTCAGTATCAGTATCAAGCATCCCAACTCCGAAGATTTTATTGATGCCAAACTTGAGCAAGGCAAGATCACGGGTGCTAATGTGTCTGTGAAAGTCACCGATGAATTCATGCAGTGTGTGCTCAGTGGCAAACCATTTGTTCAGCAGTATCCAGTTGATTCTCCCAATCCCACAGTGGTAAAGGAAATCAATGCCAAGGCTCTTTGGGATAAGATTATACACAATGCATGGGCATCGGCCGAGCCTGGTGTTCTGTTTTGGGACACCATCATTCGCGAAAGCGTGCCCGATTGCTACTCCGACTTTGGTTATCGCACAGTCTCCACCAACCCCTGTGGCGAGATTCCCTTGTGCCCTTATGATAGCTGCCGACTCATAGCAGTGAATCTTTTTAGCTATGTAGAGGATCCATTCACATCCAAAGCATCGTTCAATTTCGATCTCTTCAGAGACCATGTGACCAAAGGTCAGAGACTGATGGACGACCTTATTGACCTCGAATTGGAGAAGGTCAACCAAATCCTATTAAAAATTGAATCTGACCCCGAAAGCGATGACATCAAGAGCGTGGAGAAGAACCTCTGGCTCAATATCAAGATGAAGTGCCTCGAAGGTCGTCGCACCGGATTTGGTATCACTGCCGAAGGTGATATGTTGGCTGCCATGGGTTTGCGCTATGGAACCGAAGAAGCCACCGAATTCTCAGTCAATGTACATCGTACTTTGGCTTGTGCCGCATACAGATCCTCTGTGACCATGGCCAAAGAGCGTGGCTGTTTCCCCCTCTATGATGCCAACCGCGAAAAGTTCAATCCCTTCATCCAGCGTTTGGCCGAAGCCGACCCAGCCCTTTATGCCGAGATGGTGCAGAACGGACGCCGCAACATCGCATTGCTCACCATTGCCCCCACAGGCACTGTGAGCATCTGCACTCAAACCACCTCGGGTATTGAACCCGTGTTTCTGGTGAGCTACAAGCGCCGCAAGAAAATCAATCCCAACGACAAAGATTCTTCTAAACATAAAATTATCAAGGATGAGAGTGGCGACTACTTTGAGGAGTACAACGTCCTTCATCCCAAATTTATCGATTGGCTCAAGATTCAAGGCTACACCCTTGAGCAGATAGACCAACTTTCCGACAAGGAACTTGACGAACTTATCGTCAAGTCGCCCTATTACAAGGCCACTTCGGCCGATATTGATTGGGTCAACAAGGTCAAGATGCAGGGTGCTATCCAAAAATGGGTCGATCATTCTATCAGCGTCACCGTCAATGTCCCCAAGGAGACCACTGAAGAAGTAGTAAGCACGATCTATCAGACCGCCTGGGAGTCGGGTTGCAAAGGATGTACCATCTACCGCGACGGCTCCCGCAATGGCGTGCTGGTGGCCAAGACAGAAACCAAATCCGAACAGCAATTCACCGAAAACAAAGCCCCCAAGCGTCCCAAGAAACTTGAGGCAGAGGTAGTTCGTTTCCGAAACGACAAAGAAGATTGGATTGCCGTAGTGGGTATGTTTGAAGGCCGTCCTTACGAAATCTTCACAGGCAAGGCCGACAGTTTCCTCCTACCCAAATGGGTGGATAAAGGATTCGTGATTAGAGTGAAAGAGCCCGGGCAGGAGCATGCAAGATATGATTTCCAGTTCCTCGATCAAGATGGATACCATATCACCATCGAAGGTCTCTCGCGCATGTTCAAGCAGGAATATTGGAACTATGCCAAACTCATCAGCGGCATCCTTCGCCATGGCATGCCCATCCCCAATGTGGTGGATTTGATTGCCAAACTCAATTTCGATGTTGATAGCATCACCACATGGTCCAATGGTGTGGCTCGTGCCCTCAAGCGATTCATCAAGGATGGAACTGAGACCGAGGAAACTTGCCCTGATTGTGGCTCTAAGTTGGTTTACAACAACGGTTGCAAGAGCTGTCCCAATTGTGGTTGGTCCAAGTGCTCATAATTGCTACATTTCTTTTACATTTGATATCCGCCAAGGCCCTGGTTTCAGGGCCTTTATTTTTTTGGGGTTTAGTCGTTCTTGTTTTTTTCAGTCGGTTCATGGCTTTTTCTCGGCATTCCACTCGGTACATTCTTGTTCAATGCGTTAAAGAATTGATTATTTTTTGCCGAAAATTTGGATTTATCATTTTTTATAGTACTTTTGCACAACTTTTTTCAATAATAGACATATTAATTTATAAGTACAATGAACGAAAATAGTATCAATTCTTCTCTAAAAAAACCTTCCAAATGGTCCGAACTCTGGATGAAAGAGGATTGGTTGGCTGTGTGGATTGGCTTTATCATTATTACACTTGGCACGCTTGATGTGCTGTTCGGCTGGGATTTCTTTGCTGCGCTGAAATTCAAAACTTGGACTTTGTGGGAGACCCTCACCCCTGATGAAATTGAAAGTGGTAAATTTGCAGCTTTGGGTTCGCAGCTGACCGGTGCATTCTTTGGCAAACTGCTTCTCACTGGTGCAGTACTGGGTGTTCTTTTTGGGATAGGTGTGAAACTCCAGGGCGAAAACCTCAAAAAGTTTGTCCCTGCATTCTTGGTGCTCTATCTCATCGCCATTGTCGTGCGTCTCATCAGTGCCGAATACACCCTCAATCATTATTTGGAATGGGCTTTCTGGGCTCTCATCATTGGCTTGCTTATCTCCAACACTATTAAAGTCCCCGCATGGCTCAAACCTGCAGTCAAGACTGAGTTCTACATCAAAACTGGTCTTGTGGTGATGGGCTTCTCTGTGCTTTTCTCCAACATTGCCAAATTTGGTCTCTATGGCTTGGGCATTGCATGGATTGTCACCCCCATTGTTATCATCTTCATGTGGCAGTTTGGTGTGCGTGTGCTCAAAATCGACAACAAACCCCTTATCATGACCCTCGCTTCTGCCACCAGCGTATGCGGCACCTCTGCAGCTATTGCCACTGGTGCGGCTTGCAAAGCCAAGAAAGAAGATCTCTCCATGGCAGTGTCCATTTCCATTATTTTCACCATTCTCATGATGGTTTTTGAACCCATGCTTATCAAGTGGTTTGGCATGTCTCCCCTGATGGGTGGCTCCCTTATTGGTGGCACCGTCGATAGCACTGGTGCGGTGGTTGTGGCAGGCACAGCCCTTGGCCCCGAGGCTCAGCAGGCTGCTGTGTTGGTCAAGTCCATTCAGAACATCCTTATCGGATTTATCGCGTTTTTCGTGGCCGTATTTTTTGCCACCCGTGTAGATAATACCGAGCAGCGTACTGTTCGTGCCAACGAGATTTGGGTTCGTTTCCCCAAATTCATCATCGGTTTCTTCGTGGCTTCATTGGTTGCTTCTTTCATCATGTTGCCCGCCACCGATGCTGATACCGTTGGCGCCATCAACAAAGTGCTCGATCAGTATAAGAATTGGGCATTCGTCCTTGCATTCACCTCCATTGGTCTCGACACCCACTTCAAAACCATCATCAAGCAGATGCATGGCGGCAAAGTGCTGTGGCTCTATCTTGTGGGGCAGACATTCAATATCTTGCTCACCCTCTTTGCTGTGTGGCTGCTCCTCTCGGGTGTCATTTTCCCCATCCCCACTCTCAACGTATAGTTTCTCAAAATGAGATTGAAAAAGGGCACAGCTATGCGCATCCTCACATGGTTCATGGCCATCGGAGTGCTGCTCTGTGCCCTTTATATTATGGTAAATAGGTTGGGCCTAGTTCCTGGTCTTGGTTTCGGGGCTGGGGCCTATTATTATGCCGATATTCCCGACTTTGAGCGTTTCCTCCAACCTCAGGCCTATCGCAGCCCTGTGCCAATGTGGCTCTGCATCATTCTGTTTCTGGCTTGGGGATTTCTTATGTATCGTCTATGGGTGTGGCTCGACAAGCGAAACAACCGCCACCCCAAGGAGTAGCCGCTCGCTAGCCTACCTCTTATTAAATAAGCTCAAATCCCAATTAACATATTTATTATTGGCAGTAGCACAGCTGTGGTGATGCCCATCAAAGCAATGCAAAGTCCACTCACGGCTCCTTCCAATGCCCCAATCTCCAGCGCACGTGCTGTGCCAATGCCGTGAGAGCCACTGCCCATGGCAGCCCCCAAAGCGATGGGGTTCTTTATGCGCAACAGTTTGAGGATTAGCGGCCCGAAAATGCCGCCAAACAATCCGCATAGCGCCACCGAAATGGCGGTGATGGCCGTGTTCCCGCCTATGCCTTTGGACACCTCCATGGCAATGGGCACCGTCACCGATTTCGGCTCTAGCGACAGGGTCATCATGCTACCCAACCCAAACCACTTGCACAGTGCCACCACGCTCAATATGCCCACCACGCTCCCCACCAGCACCGCACTCAGTATCGGAACCAAGTATTGGCGGATGGTCATCCGCTGTTCATAGAGTGTGAGCCCTAGTGCCACCACGCAGGGCCCAAGCATAAAGCTGATCATGGAGTTGCATTGGATATAGTGCTGAGCGGGAATCTTGCACAACCACAAAGTAGTAATGATGATAGGCAAACTTATCAGCAAAGGGTTCAACAGCATTATTTTCGAGCGGGTGCGAATCCATACCGCCAACAAGTACGCTCCCACGGTCAGCGCCATCAGCACCGGCACACTCATCATCATCTCCCTCATCATTTCTCGCCTCCTTTCCTCTTGCCCCATGAGCTCAGCCCTTGCACAGTGTAGCCCGTGGCGGCCATCACACAGATGGTGGTGACAACAATCACCCCAATCCATCCCAGCCAGTTCAGCTTTATCACCCCCCATTGGTCCATGATACCCATCGATGCGGGTATAAAAAATATTGCCATATTACCAGTGAGGAAATGGGCCACCTTTTCTATCCTATTCGGCTTCACCCACTTCAGCAGCAAAGCTATGAACAGCATCAGCATACCCAATACACTCCCCGGCACAAAATGCCCTATCAACACCGACACACACTCCCCCATTGCCAGGAATGTAAGGATAATCCCAAAACCAATAATTATTTCCAAGTTATTTAGATATTTATAATGGGTGCCCTAAAAAGCATCCGAAAAGATTGACTAGTAAGCCGATATCAGTTTTATTTCAAAAATCAGCGTCGCATTCTTGGGAATATCGCCCGCCCCGCGTGCGCCATATCCCATTTCCGATGGGATGTACACCTCCCAGTGGTCGCCAAAGTGCATATTCACCAGCGCAATCTGAAATCCGCTGATTAGTTCGTTCACTCGGAATGCGGCTGGCACTTTCTTCCAATCGGTCTGGTCAAAGATTCGGCCATTTATCAATCGTCCCCGGTAGTGGCATGTCACCACGCTGCGTGGCTTCACCTCGCCTTGGCCATTGCCTTGCTCAATTACCCTGTACAGCACACCTCCGCGCAACTCCCTCACACCTTCCTGTTTTCGCAAATCCTCGAAGAATTTTTCGTTCTTTGTTTTATTCTGTTCGTTTCTACTCATATCGTTACGGCAATTCCTTTTAGCCGAATTGCTATTGCAAAAATACGAAAAAGGAGCGTAATATCAAAAGCCAAGTCGCTTTGGCCTCACATTTGCCATCCCGCACACGCTGCCCATCCCCTCCACGGCACCGGCCCACATTGGTCTATTGCGCTGATGCAAAGTATTTATTCCATATTTTTTTCGTATCTTTGCAAATTCAAATATGAGTTCCCATACTAGCATGAAGAAAAGTTGTATTAAGCTGAAAAACCGTCTGTTGGCTCTTCTCTGTGGCATTCTTGGCTTGTCTGCTTCCAGTTGCGCATCGATAGAATTGATGTACGGCGTGCCCGAAACAGCCTACGAGCAGAAGTCGGCCGTGGTGGATGCTAGTTCTGGCGTTGATATCAATTCTCAATCTGCGTCGCATCCAAGTCACGAGCAATAAAGCCTGCGCCCCATCCCCAATGAAATACCTTAGACTTAATAATTTAAAATTAAATACAATGAAAAACATTTTTAGAAAAGCAATCCTCGCACTCGCTCTCATGATGGTGCTTCCCAGCATGGTGCGTGCCGACGAGGGCATGTGGCTTCTCAACCTGGCCGGCAAGAAATATGCCGACCTGCAGAAAGCCGGTTTCAAACTCTCTGCTGAAGACATCTACAGCATCAACCAAAGTTGCATCAAAGATGCCATCGTCGGCCTCGGCAACGAAGGCCAACCCTTCTGGCATTTCTGCACTGGCGAGATCATCTCCGACCAAGGCCTCGTCAGCACCAACCACCACTGTGGCTATGGCAAACTTCAGGAACACAGCACCGTGGAGCACGACTATCTCCGCGATGGTTTCTGGGCCTACAGCCTTGATCAGGAACTCCCCAACCCCGGCCTCACCGCATCCATCTTGGTGTGTGTACAAGATGTCACCGACCAAGTCAAAGCCGTCGTCAACGACAACATGTCTGAGAACGAGCGTGCTCAGGCCATCGACAAAATCAGCAAAGAACTGGCCGAAGGCGGCAAGGCATCCCACCCCGGCTGCGAAGCCAGCGTCCGCCCCATGTTCAACGGCAATCAATTCTTCCTCTTCGTCCATCGCATCTACAAAGATGTTCGCCTCGTGGGCGCTCCTCCTTCAAGCATGGGCAAATTCGGCGGCGACACCGACAACTGGATGTGGCCCCGTCACACCTGCGACTTCAGCCTTTTCCGCATCTACACCGCCCCCGATGGCACCCCCGCCAAATTTGCTGCCGAAAACGTTCCGCTCAAACCCAAGCACCACCTCCCCGTCAACATCAAAGGCATTCAGGATGGCGACTATGCCATGGTGATGGGCTTCCCCGGCACCACCGATCGCTTCCTCACCTCCTATGGCCTGGAAGAAACCATGAACATCACCAACAAACTGGTGTATGAAATCCGCAGCGTCAAAATCAATGTTCTCCGCGAGCAGATGGCTTCCAGCCAAGCCACCCGCATCAAGTATGCATCCAAGTACGCCTCTTGCTCCAATTATTGGAAAAATGCCCATGAGGCCAACATCGCCCTCAAGAAACTCGACGTCATGTCCGACAAGAAAGCCATTGAAGCCCAGTACACCAATTGGGCCAAAGGCAAAGACGCCAAATATGCCAAGGCGCTCGAACGCATCCAGCGTGGCTATTCCGAGCGTGCCACCTATCAAGACGCAAGCATGTATGTGCGCGAAGGACTTCTCTCCGGCCCCGAACTGCCCTGGCAGGGCTATCGCATGGGCCGCACCCTGATTGCCTCCTATGAGCGTGCTGCCGGCAAGCCCGAGATGATGGAGCACATCAACAGCAATGTCCTCAAGTCCATGGCCGGATTCTACAAAGACTACGACCTCGCCACCGAAAAGAAACTCATCGCAGCCCTCTTCGGCTATGTATATCAAAACATGAACCCCCAGTTCGTGCCCCAGTTCCTCCAGGAGGCCAACAAGAAATACAAAGGCGATTGGGCCAAATATGCCGAGAACCTGGTTGAGAAATCCCTCTTCCGCAATCAGGAGTCCTTCGAGAAATTCATGGCCAAACCCAGCATCAAAACCCTCCAGAAAGACCCCATCTTCCTCGCCGGCCAGGCCATCTATGAGTCCTACACCGCCATCAATGGCAATGTGCCCCAAGCCATCACCGACGACCTCAACCGCGGCAAGCGCGATTTCGTCGATGGCGTGCTGCAGATGAACGGCAACAAACTGATGGCACCCGACGCCAACAGCACCATCCGTTTCACCTATGGCAACGTCAAGTCCTATCGTCCCCGCAACGCAGTGGCCTACGACTATTTCACCACCCTCGATGGCGTGATTGAGAAAGAAGGCCCCGTGGGTGGCGAATTCGAAGTGCCCGCCCGCCTCAAGCAGCTCTACAAAGCCAAAGACTTCGGCCAATACGCCAATGCCGATGGCCAGCTGCCCACCTGCTTCATCACCACCAACGACATCACCGGCGGCAACTCGGGCAGCCCCGTGATGGATGCCGAAGGCCGCCTCATCGGCCTGGCATTCGATGGCAACAGCGAAGCCATGAGCGGCGACATCTCCTTCGAGCACAACCTGCAGCGCTGCATCTGCCTCGATGCCCGCTACATGCTCTGGGTCATCGACAAATATGCCGGTGCCAAGAACCTCATCGATGAGATGGAAATCGTGAAATAAATCAATATCTGACCTTTGAATAGTGGGTTTGCTGATACTTGTCCAATCTCCAAACCCACTTTTTCTACCCTAGATAAGCTTATGGATATCGTTTTCTGTCCCGACAATAACTATTTTCCACATTGTGCCGTGTGCATCACCTCCATCTGTGAGAACAACCGGGGCGAGGACCTCCATTTCTTCGTCCTCTTTCATCAGCCCGGCGAGCTTGTCCGCAGCACATTCTCCCAGCTAGCCCGTACCTACAATGTGCCCATTGACATAGTTCCCATCGAACCTTCCCTGTGTGCCACCTTCCCTACCTTGGCAAATGGAACTGCCACCTACCATAGATTGTATATACCCGAAGTCATTGATGCCGACAAAGCCTTGTATCTCGACAGCGACACGATAGTCCTAGGCAACCTTCGTGAATTGTACGACACCCCGCTCGATGCCGACACCCCATGTGCCATGGTTGTTGATCAAAATGCAGATTGGCCATTTCTGAAAAATATAATTCACACCCATGGCACCTACTTCAATGCCGGTATGATGCTGATGAATCTTGTCTATTGGCGTCAGCATCAAGTGAGTCAGCGTATTTTTGAATACATCAGCTCTCGGGGTCAAGACCAAATCATGCACGACCAAGGAGGCATCAACCATGTGCTCGAAAACCGCATCAAAGAAGTCTCCTACAAATATAATTATCAAGCCAACTGGTTCACCAATTCCACATACTGGATGCTGGACCGAAGCCGGTTTGAGGAAATCTACGCGTGCGGCAACAACCCCGTCGTTGTTCATTTCTGTGGCGACCCCTCCTATGCCATAGGCCGCCCCTGGTTGCAAGGCTGCCAGCACCCGCTTCGCCATGAATACGTCCATTATGCAGGGCTGCACGACTTTGTTAGCCAAGTGGCCCCCATCCATCGCTACACCTTGTCCTATAAGATTCTCAAAAGACTTTCCATCACAATCAATAAAATGAGTGCCAAAGCTCAGCGGTATAAATAGCCTGCCGCACCGCACAGGCAAAATTCAGTTCCTCATAATTGATAAATATTAGGTAGGCTCTAAAAATTAAACATTTTGTTCTTAGGTGTTCGGCGAAGAACTGTGG
>JAKSMP010000058.1 GCA_024400505.1 Bacteroidales bacterium
ATAGCTCAGTCGGTTAGAGCAGCTGACTCATAATCAGCGGGTCCTTGGTTCGAGCCCAAGTGGGACCACTTATTTAAAAATCAACAAAAATTCAGCATTTATCATGAATATCGATTGGGCAAATTTACCTTTTGACTATTTAAAAACCGATTATAATGTCCGTTGCTACTATCGCGATGGCAAATGGGGTGAGACTGAGGTTTCCTCCGAAGAAACTGTAAACATCCACATGGGTGCATCCTGCCTCCACTATGGACAGGAAGCATTTGAGGGTTTGAAAGCTTTCCGTTGCAAGGATGGTAAGATTCGTATCTTCCGTCTTGAAGAGAATGCTGCTCGTCTTCAGAGCACCTGCCGTGGTATCATGATGCCCGAGCTCAGCACCGAGAAGTTCCGCGAGATGTGCATCAAGGTGGTGAAGATGAACGAGCGTTTCATTCCCCCTTACGGTACTGGCGCTAGCCTCTACCTCCGTCCCCTCCTCGTGGGTACTGGTATCACCGTGGGCGTAAAACCCGCCAACGAATACCTCTTCCTCATCTTCGTTACCCCCGTTGGACCTTACTTCAAGGGCGGTTTCAAAGCTAACCCCTATGTTATCACTCGCGATTTCGACCGTTCCGCTCCTCTCGGTACCGGTGTTTACAAAGTTGGTGGTAACTATGCTGCTTCTCTCCGTGCTCACGTTGAGGCTTGCCACGGCGGTCAGTACGCTTGCGAGTTCTATCTCGACGCTAAGGAGAAGAAATTCATCGACGAAGCTGGCGCAGCTAACTTCTTCGGCATCAAGGATGGTGTTTACGTCACTCCTAAGAGCACCTCTATCCTTCCCTCCATCACCAACAAGAGCCTCATCCAGTTGGCTGAAGACATGGGCATGAAGGTTGAGCGTCGTCCTATCGCGCTCGAAGAACTCTCCGAATTCCAGGAAGCAGGTGCTTGCGGTACTGCTGCTGTTATCAGCCCCATCTCTCGCGTAGATGATCCCGCTACCGGCAATAGCTACAGTTTCGGCGACGAGCCCGGTCCCTACAGCACCAAGCTCTACAACGCTCTCCGTGCAATCCAGCTTGGCGAGGCCGAGGATGTTCATAACTGGAACACGGTCATCGACTAATTAGACTAGTTGAGATCTACATATAGATCTAATCCCGTAACTTCGGTTGCGGGATTTTTTTATTGGTATATGGTTCAGAGTCGCAAGTTGAATGGTTTGTAGAGTGCTAATACTCTGTTGGTTCATTTTATAAATAATTAATTATATAAGTTCTTCCCGGAAAAATCATCAAATAGAATAATGATTATTTGAAAATAAATGTGTACTTTTGCAGTGTGAAACAATAATGCCTGACTGGTGGGATAATGGGTTTTCCTATTCAGATTGCCAACAACGAATAATAGAATCCAACAAAACTTGGATATTCACAATGAATATTGAAAATGAGATAAAAAAGTGGGCTATTTCCACATGTGATTATTATAATACAGAACCACATATTGCAGGTTTCTATACACAATCTAATTTGAATTATATAAAAGAAGATGGTATAGAACTAATGATTATTGGAATAAATCCTGGTAGTGATAGCGAATAATGCTACAAGTCGTATGAAGAATTACTAATAGGCAATGGAGAGTTTGAAACAAAGGCTGATGAAGAATGGGTATTTTGGAAGAAACTGAAAAATGTATTCTCGTACGGAAACGCATTGAATCTTATATCAGATAAGTCAAAGTACGTCTTTACGAATGCAACCCTTTATGCGACAAATGGAGAGTCTCAATTATCCAGTCTAGATAAGAATCAGTTAATTGGGTCGTATGAGTATACAAAGAAACTGATTGACATCTTGAAGCCAAAGCGTATAATATGTCTTGGTGGTAAAAATTGTATTGATAAGTTGTTTAAGCAGGAATTTAAGGATAACCTAATAATCTATACTGGTAAGAATAAGAACCTATACTCCAATATAGCATATCTAAAGTATAATGAAATACCTGTGTATGGAATCAATCATACTTCAGCATTGCACTCTTATCAGGAAATGGAGATACTTGGACGATTCTTAGGGTTGTCTTTTAAAATGGAAACAATAAGAAAAGATGAACTCAACGTACAAAATAAGAATATCGTAGAATCGTATATGAGATATGTGGATGAAAAAGCAGATAGGAATTTAGCTGAGCAATACCGATGGAGATACATACTTAAGGAAGTTGTAAATTATTGCATATATGAACTTAATTTGCAAGAGTGCGATCATAAATCCGATTGGTACACTTTCTTTATTGACGAGGAAAGATTACAGGTAATTCGTATTAATACACTAGTTGGCACTAAGGATGTTAGATTGCTGAGCAATGGAAAGATTTTGAGTGCTTACAAAATTGTCATAACTAATAATACTGAAGAAATCATTGAGGGTATCAAGGTAGCTATTAATAAAATGTGCTTGTAAATTGTTATTTCTTCATTCTAATCTATCATTCTCTGAGGCTGTTTAAGCACCTGCTGTTGTGTCACTTTTCTTGTGCTGACATTGTTTCGGCTAGGCATTGTTTGGGCAGACTCAGGTCTTCGCGCTCTTCACATTGTTTGTAATCTGTATCACTCCCATGTTTTTGATAGCCTGCATAGTTATGGCTGTCGGTTGCTGGTTTTCCGCAAAGTGAAACCTATGGTTGAGCACAATAATTGCATCACGCGTAGCTGTGCATTCCTCCGAGTAGCAGGTTGACACCAAAATAGGTGATGAGCACACTCAGAAATGCTAGGATACAATATATCTGATAGTTGCGAGGATTGTTGAACCATGGGCTGTGCTGTGCGTAGAGTGGAACGACATAAATCATCAGCGAAATCAATGCCCATACTTCCTTGGGATCCCACCCCCAGTAACACCCCCAGGAGATATTAGCCCAGATTGAGCCCACAATGATCCCTGCTGCCAGTAGCCATACGGCGGGGTACAACATCAGCATACTTATGGTGCGCATACGTTCTTGTTCGCCTTTTCCGCCTACCAAAGATGCTAGGGCTATCAACAGCACAAAAGAAAGAAGCATATAGGATAACATGATTACAGACACATGAATGCACAGCAATGGCGACTGCAATACTGGAGGCATCTGAGTCATTACAGTATCGCCGCCACTCATCATAGCCACCATGAGTGCCAGTCCGGCCATTAGCAATCCTGCGGGCATGGCTATGGGCAATCGCTTGTGCAGCAGCCATCCGCTTACGGCCAACGTCATAGCCAAGAACAGCATTATTTCAAATCCATTGGTCAGCGGTATGTGTCCTTGGGCTATCCATCGTAAGCATTCGAGCAACAAAACAATACATCCGAGTAGTGCTGAGGCTGTTGAGCCCAATATAATGGTCCATCTACGCATACTGCGTCCTTGGCCCATGCAGAAGATGAAGTAAACAAATAGTATTATACCTAAAGTGGTAACACCCATGGCTATAGGCTTGACGCGAGCCAGCAGGTTCCATCCATGTTCGGCCATGAGACGAAATGTCGATGGCAGCTGGTTTTCGGCTTGTTGGAGTTGGAATCGTTGTAGTTTGTCTATCAGCGTGTCCAATTGCTGACTTTGGCCTTGGAAGGCTAATTCTTGGCAGTAACCTATGAAGTAACGGACAAAGAGGTACTCGTTGTCATCTGTTTGATCAACAGGCAATTTGTCTGCCGGGCTGTACCATGATGCTTGCCCAGTACTGTCGGCAATAGGAAACATTCTGAATAGACGGCCCTCTAGTAGTGCTTGCTGTAGCGCTTGCTGATCGTCCAGATGTTTGCCACCTTTGGTGGGCACCTCTATCCATTCGCTCGGATATAGCATCCATCCACTCAATACCTGTTCTGGCGAGAGACCGTCAATAGAATATTTACCATATAGTTGATATGTAACATTATACGCCAAAGATTGTAGTGGGCATACTCTATCGTGATAACTGACATAGAGTTGGCCAAACTGTTTGGCTTGTTGGCGAGTGAGCGTCTGCGGTGTGCTGGCCATAACAGGTTGTTCTAAGGGCAGCAACATCAAAGCTGCCAATGCCAATTTGGAGAGCAATTTGCGAAAAGAACTCTTTCTGGCTGTCATCAGCCAGGCAAAGCTGACCAGCAACAGACCGAATCCAGAATAAGCTAAGCCGATGCCCCATGGGTCGTGTGCGACAAGTATTGCCGATCCGCCATCAGGGTCGTATCCCATCTGGTAGAATCGGTAGTGGCGATAGCGGCCTATATGGTTCACGCTGATCTCCATTTGTGACTGCTGACCTATAGGCTCACTAATAGTAAGTATGCTGGAATAGTTTTTGGCTGCCTCTGATCCAGCGTGCTTCAGCACCCGACAATCGTCTAGCCGAACGTCAAATGGCAGTTCATGACTGCTCTCTCCTTTGAAAAGCTGTAATTGGTATTGCGAACTGCTGAATTTGGTGACAATAGCGCCTACTAGTATCAATAGCAATGAGATATGCACTAGTGACAGAGGTCTGTTGTGCCACTTTTTCTGGCGGATAGCGATAATCGAGACCAATGCGATAAGGCCTATCCACAGGCAGATAAACCAAGTGGATGCATAAATTGTGTCAATGGCTGTGGCAGGTCCCTGTTGGCGTTGGATTACCGTGCCGATGGCCATAGCTATGATGATTGACACGAACAAAAGGATGAGTAAAATGTTTCTAATGGTGTGTTTATTCATGTTGTTAATCATTTATTTATGATGCAAAGATAATCACTTTTGCTCATTTAGCGACTAACCATTAATGGTGATTTTGAGTACTCTGGGTAATAAATAGCTGACTTCTATTGGGAAATTATATGCGGATGATTAACTAGTTTTGTATTGTTGTAATGCTTTAATATTTATAGATTTGTGCGCATGTTGATAATTATTGCTAGTGATGAGGTGTATTGGAAATCACTACTTGTGATTAGAATTGCATTTGCCGAATGTCGGTAATTTTGCAGCATCAAACTACAAAGATAAAATTGTTTTAATATGCAGAATAATAAGTTTTTAAGTATTGCAATGATGCTGGTGTCGTTGGGCTTGGGCTCCCATGCTATAGCTCAATCAACCGATACTGCCCAGGTCGTTCAGCAGCCGTCTAAACTAGTGATAGGCGGCTATGGCGAGGCTACATATCAATATAATATGTATAGCGACAATTTCAACCGTTATAAGTTTCCGGCCAAGTATGCCGACGACCCTGGTTTCGGCCGAGTGGATATCCCACATGCCGTGCTTATGTTGGGCTATGATTTTGGTCGTGGCTGGAGTTTCGGCACCGAGATTGAGTTTGAACATGGTGGGGTAGAGGCAGCTGTGGAGATTGAGGATGACGAGGCGGGCGAGTTTGAGAAGGAGATAGAGCGTGGAGGCGAAGTGGCTCTGGAGCAATTCTGGATTCAGAAAAGCTGGAGCCGTGCTGCCAACCTACGCTTGGGCCATATCGTTGTGCCTGTGGGTGCCACCAACAACGCGCATCTGCCAACGGAGTACTTTGGCGTGTTCCGCCCCGAAGGCGAGTTCACGGTAATCCCTTGCACCTGGCACGAAACAGGTGTGAGCTTCTGGGGACGCAAAGGTGCGTGGCGCTATGAGTTGCAGTTGATTCCTGCCTTGAATTCCAGCATGTTCGACAAGAGTTCGTGGGCCAATGGTGCTTCGGCATCGGCCTACGAATTCCGCAGTGCCAACAATATGGCTCTGGCTGGCCGAGTGGATTGCTATGCCATACCCAATATGCGGATGAGTGTGAGCGGCTATGTGGGCAATACCTTTGATAACGATATACTTACCTATGCCGGATCGCGCTATGCCGATGTGAAGGGCACCTGTGCGATAGGATCATTTGATATGTTTGGGCGTTGGGGGCAGTTCACACTGAGGGCCAGCGCTTTGGGCGGCTATCTGAGCGATGCCTATATGATATCGGCCTACAACTCATCGCTCGACAATAGCTCCAATTCGCCATATGCCCACACGATGGTAGGGGAGAGGGCCTATGCTTTGGGGTGTGAGATGGGCTATACCTTGGGGCAAAAGTGGACGCCCTTCATACGTATGGATGCCTACGATTCCTATATTCCGGCTCAGGGTCAGACCGACTATCAATGGACTGCACGACAATGTGTTGCTTTTGGTTTCAACTATAGACCTATCGACGAGATTGTCATCAAAGCCGAGGCCGGCTATCGCAATCTGACCCAGCAATACAACGATGAGCCCTGGGTGGCTCTTGGCATCACCTGGGCTGGCTTATTCAAGAAATAACAATTACTAATTAACAAATATCATGACTAAAAAAATCTATCACAAACTGGCTGTGGCCCTTATGGCTGTGGCCCTACTATGTTCGCTCGGCTCATGCACGGACGAAACGAAAGAAGACACGCATGCCGTTCTCAAACAAAACATTCTCAAACAGTATGTCGCTCATGTTATCACCCCGACCTACAGTCAGTTGGCCTCCCATGCCGAACAGCTGGTGGAAGACCTTCAAGCTCTTCGCCAGCAGCCTACCGACGCCCATGTTCAGGCAGCTTGTGCCACTTTTTTGGAGGCTCGTGCCTGCTGGGAGAAGAGCGAGGCATTCCTCTTTGGTCCGGCCAGCGACTTTGGTATCGACCCCCATATCGACAGCTGGCCCTTGGACGAAGATGCCTTTAATATCATGATGGCTAACGACGCACAGATCAATGCCATGGACAACGACGAGGGCGATGTGTATGCTGGCGACCATCTGGGCAATTCGTTGTTAGGATTTCATGGTTTGGAGTATATCCTGTTCGAAAATGGCTCTCCCAAACCTGCTGCTAGCATCAGCGACAAAGAGTTGGTGTATGCCATTGCGGTAGCTGGCGATCTTCGCAACCATTGCTATCAGTTGGAGGTAAGCTGGATGGGGGATGAAGCCCCTGCTGCTCATGTTCAAAAGGTTGAAGAGCTGGAATATAACTCTACTGTCAACGGAAGCAACAACAGCTATGGTGATAACATGATAAATGCCGGAAAACCAGGCAGCACCTATGCCAGCACCATCAATGCCCTCATGTCTATTATCGACGGTTGCAATACCATAGTGGATGAGGTGGGAACTTCCAAGATTGGCAAGCCCTATCACGGCGAAGACATCCATTACATCGAGAGCCCTTATAGTCAAAAATCCATCCAAGATTTCTACGACAACATCATCAGCGTGCAGAATGCCTACATGGGTGGGGTAGAAGGTGAGCGCAACAGCGACCTCTCGGTGCATTACTTTATCAACAAGCTGGATGCAGCCGTGGACAGCCGTGTGCTAGCGTCCATCGACAATTCGCTGGCTAAGATTGCCGGCATGAAGGCACCCTTTGTACAGTACTATACCGATGCCACTGCCAAAGCGGCTATAGATGCTCTGGCTGAACTTGACGATGCTCTCAGCGCAGCCTATGATGTATTACGTAACGAATAAACTATAAGATGAAAAAGACAATTCTATCTATCACATTATCAGCTGTATTACTGTCGGCATCATGTAGCCACGACCCCGAAGATTTCGACCCCGAAACCACGGCGCAGATTGAGTTGGAAACTTATGCCGGTGGCCGCCTGGGCACCACCTTCAACAGCTCGGCTTCGGCCTATCAAGACCCCGCACCCGCAGTTGCAAATGCTGGCATGCTCAATCAGTTCAAGTATGGCGAGTATTTCTTTGACCGCACGATCACTCAGAACTCAGCTCCTTTCAATGGTTTAGGTCCGCTGTATATTCGCAGTTCCTGTGTGGCATGCCATCCCGGCTATGGTCATGGCAAACGTATGGAACGCTATCGTGCCGACGACTGGGGCAATGGCTATCTGCTGGTGCTTAGCGATCAGAACGACAATTACATAACCTGTGTCACTGGTATGCCGCAGACCAAGGCCGTGGCTCCGTTCAAAGCCCCCATCAACGAAGACGGCATTCATATCTCATGGCTGCCCTATACCGATGAGTGGGGCAACCGCTTCCCCGATGGCGAGACCTACAGTCTTATCTATCCCGAAGTAAGCATCGACGAAGATGCTTTCTATGTGCCCCTCGACATCCCTTACTCCCAGCTCCGCTGTCGTTTGGAGAGCACCATCGGACTCTATGGCGTGGGCTTGCTCGATGCCATCCCCGACGATTCGCTCAAGGCCGAGTATCTTCGTCAAACTCAGGCTGGTGTGTCGCTGAACCCCGCCATCTGGAATGGATCCGACTGGGCCAAGACTTATGGCAATACCGGCCATCCGCTTCGCTTCACCTATGCTCTCAGCCGCGGACCATTGCAAGATGCTCCGGGTGCTAATGCCATTTGGAACATCACCAATGTTACTCGCTCCAACAAGCCAGCCCATTACATGACTCAGGCTTATGCCACCACGGCCTCGCAGGATCCCGAGGTGCAGGCTCAGTTCTACGACTATTTTCCGCAATACCGCACTGAAGCAGGAGTTGAAGCTGATATATTCAACTATCTGATAGGTGGCGGCTTGCCAGCTGAGATGAGCGACGAGGACTATGTCAACTTTATGGTGTGGCATCGCGGCCTGGCAGTTCCCGCTGCCCGCAATCTGAAAGATACCACCATCCAGCGTGGTCGTAAATTGTTCAGAGAGATTGGCTGTGCCTATTGCCACCGTCCGTCGTGGAAGACTGGCGACGACAATTTTACCGATCCTACGGGTTTCTTCAGTGATGGTGATGCTCGTCTGCCACGATTCCCATACCAGACTATCTGGCCTTATACCGACATGGTGCAGCACCGCTTGTTCATGCAGAACGACATCCGCACCGGCTGGTGCCGCACCACGCCCTTATGGGGTAGGGGCTTGAGCCAGATATGCACAGGCGCTAGCGACCGCCTGCACGACTGCCGTGCCCGCAATGTGATGGAGGCCATCATGTGGCATGGCTCGCGCCAGAGCGATGCCCGCCGTAGTGTGGAGAACTTCCGCAAACTATCCAAAGCCGACCGCGA
>JAKSMP010000059.1 GCA_024400505.1 Bacteroidales bacterium
TGAACTTGTTGAGCCAAATGACAGCCTCTTCGGCTTTGCCGCGCTCTACCTGTCGGAGGCATCGGCAGCTGGTCTGAAGCACCATATTCTTGGGGCAGTCGCCTTGCTGCGAAAGAATTACCCCCGTGAGACTACGACAGTCCCAACCCTCTTTGCCAATCTGCACCAACAGCACCACTCGGATGCGCGACATGGCGGTGTCGAGTGCGGCAAAAGCGGCTTCGGCTCCTTCGGGAGCAGGGTACTGCTTGTTGCCGTCGTGGTATTTCAGCACAGCCTCGGCTGGGTTGATATGATGGGCTTGAAGTATTTCAGAGACAAGTGGATATATACGTTCCTCCAGCGTCTCAATCTTGCCGCAATAGATGGCCAACTTGGCACAAAGACCACCGGGATAGACTTTGTCTTCGAACTTGTCGAGGAAATGGGTCAAACCATTGCGGATGATGGTGTCGGCATCGGCATCGGCTGTGCGGATGTTGGGATATTTGAGGAAGTTGCCGATACCATCAATCAAGGGGTAATGATACACCACATTGGAAAGGTCGGTATTGCTGACGGTGATGGTGTCGGTCATCTGAACCTTCTCGGCCTTCTCCAAATATGGAGTGCCGGAGAAGCCCAGCATACAGTTGAAGTTCTGCGACTCGGCCCAATGTGTTACTACCTGACGCAACTTGATCTCGCTGTCGGCGGCATGGTGTACTTCGTCAACGAAAGTGGCAAGATGCGGAATCTGGCCAATGACATGGCGCAGTTCATTGGCAACCTTCATCTTGTCGAGTTCTTCCTTACTAAGCAAAGAGGATTGGGTATCTTTGTCGAGTCGGTCAAGAATCACCTTCTCGGCATTGGTTACAGCTACCAATCCCATAAGGTTTTCGCCCTCGGAAGCCAGATGCATATTGAGTTTCTGTGCATTGGGATTCTTGATGCGGTTGCTCTTCTTGGCACTCTTCTGCTCATCAAGCACCTCAAACTTAATCATCCGGCGGATGTTGGAGGCCGCAGGCTCGGGCAGCACCCAAGAGGGGTCGAAGTTCTGAATCTTCTTGAGCGATGGAATAATGGAGGATTTGAGCCCCGAAGGAGCCAAAATCATGAAGTTGTGGGCAAAGATGGGGTTAGACGGCTCGTTTTGTGCAAAATACAGGTCAAGGTAGATAAAGGCGGCCATCAAATATGTTTTGCCAGCACCCATGGGCAGGCTGAACAGATAGTCGGGATAATCCACCCCATAGAACAAGTCGCGAAAGGCCTTTTCGTAATCTACACTTGCGGGATTGCTCTTTATGGTTTTAGCCAACTCGGGAGCAAGCGATTTACCATTCTTGTTGGGCAGTGCGGCATATTGCATCAGGGCCAAGGCGGGAATGTTGCTGCCTAACAATTCTCTTTCATCCCCATTGAGGGCAATAGAATTAGGTGATGATAGTATGCCGTTGTGGAAGAGTTGCCAGAGTGGCTTGTTCTGACAGCCAATCTTGAGGAATAGATATGTTTTGATGGCTTCTATCTGAGCATCGCGCATCATACCCCTACCCTCCATGTAATCAACCAACGATTTGATGGGACAAGAGGGACTTTGTAGCCATGAGTTGCGCTTTATTTCAATCAGTTTGAAAAACATATCTATATAATATAAAGCATTATAATAAAATGCAAAGATACGAAGAATAATTGAATTAGAATGATTTTTAAGGAATTGATATAGCCTTGTGCGTAATAAACAAAGTTCATTGGAGTAAAAGCCACAATCACGTACAATTATCAACTCATGATGGTTTGTTGGCCTCAAGGATTGGCCAAACAATACGTCCCCGAACATACGATTTCCATTTGACTCAGGAGATATAAAAAAACAAGGTGGGGAAGACGGATATCGACAAGTAGATTTTTGCCGAGTCTCAGCAAATTAGCATATTAGCCAACAACGATGTATCGGGAGTGCACCTAGGAGTCATTTTCGGGATATTTGGAATTGACGACTTCGCCATTCAAGCCAGCCGAGATGAAGGGTTGCTAATCGTTGATCCTTGTGGGCAAGGGAGAAATATTTATTACCCATAGGGTTGTTTATTTTTGGGGGTATGGGTGATTATTTTTGCATATATGGTATTATATTTTCAGACCCGGGTCTAAATTTTTCAAAACCCGGGTCTAAATTTCTTCAAACCCGGGTTTGGATTTCTCCAGACCCGGGTTTGGAGATTGTCAGACCCGGGTTTGAAAATTGCAAGACCCGGGTCTGAGAAAATTCAAACCCCGGTTTGAAGAAAAAAGAGGGTGGGGTTGCAGAAAAAAGAGGGTATATGCAAAAATAAAATACCCCATGGTTATTGATGATTATGAGCAGGTTGATGCCATGGGGACTATTTTTTTCTGTCAATATCGAGATATCTGCGTATCTTTGCAACGACAAATCTTATTATTTCACCTAACATTAATCACCATGAGCAAAGGAAAAATCTTAGTAAATGCCATTCAGCAAGACGTATTCAACATTAACGGTGACGGACAGATGGGCCGGGGCTATGTGCTTAAACCCGAACGTTATAACACCATCGACGCCGAGACCATTATTGACAAATGCGCCCTGGAATCGCATGTGCCAAAGGCTTACATCAGCGCATCGATGATTGCCCTCTCGGAGTGCATACAAACGCATCTACTCAACGGGCACACCGTGGAGCTTCCGCTGCTGGGCTTTTTCTCGCTCACCAGCAGAAGCACCTGCGTGACCGATGTGGAGAAGGTGGGCACCGACCAACTGAGTAAATTCAACATCCGGTTCAGACCATGCGCCGACCTGAAAAAGAAAGTGGACGAAGTGGAGGTGGAACTGGCCGGGATATATGAGATTGGAGATATTTTGCCCAATGGGCAGAAAGTGTATAAGCGGGTGCGTCACCAACAACGGGGACGCAAACGCCGAGTCAACCAAGTGAAGGCCGACGAATAGCACACCTCCCCCACTCCCTGAAAAAACAGACGGCTGCGACGCTGGATTACCAGCACGCAGCCGTCTATTATTATATTATAGTATAATTCTATTATAATACTATTTCATGCGGGAAAGAGCCACCTGAGCGGGCTCGGAGCCGTTGGCGGCAGCCTTGGCATACCACTTAACGGCCTCTTTGGGATTGGCGGGGAGATTGGTGCCACCCTCGTCGAGAAGAGCGCCGCAATAATACATGGCGGTGACATCGCCCTGCTCTGCAGCCTGTTTCATCCAATTGAGGGCTTCGGCATAGTCTTCTTCTACATAGATGCCATTGATGTAGCAAACGGCCACGCTACGCATTCCTCGGACGCTACCGCGTTCGGCAGCATAGCGATAGAGCTCGTAAGCTTTCTGAGAATTGAGCACCACCCCTTGGCCGCGCTCATAGCAGTAGCCGAGATTGCAATAGCTGGTGAGGCTGCCCATGGCCACGCCCTTCTCGAAGTAGAGCACAGCGTTTTTGAAATCCTCCTGATGTTCATAGACATCGCCCAGCAGGTTGATGGCATCGATAGACTCATTGTCGGCGGCACGCTCCAGCCAGCTGATAGCAGCGGCGGTATCCACGCGGCAACCGTAACCGTTGAGTTTGCAGATGGCTAGATAATACATAGCTTCCACTCTGCCCATGTTGGCAGCGGTGTCGAAATAGGAATGAGCCAAAGCCTCATCCTCGGGGCAGCCATTGCCCTGGAGGTAGGCCAGACCCAACTTGGTGTATGCGCGGGAATCGTGATAGCGGACAGCGGCGGTCTCCAGCATGGGCACAGCAGCTTTGGGGTCGGCTTCCTTCATGCCCACTCCGTTCTGGAGGCAAAGGGCATAAGTGGTGAGGGCGTCGGCATTGCCGCGACGAGCACCAGCCAAGAGGAAGGGGATAGCCTGTTCGTAGGACTCTTCATTGATAAGAGCCTGACCAATCACATTGCTGGAAGCAGCGTTGCCGCCTTTGTGGCCAAGGAGGTAGTAGTGCAAAGCGGAGTCGGAAATCTGGGGGAAACCGCCACGACCGTAGTTGTACATCTCGGCAATTTCGAATGCGGCATTGCCCGATCCATTGTTGGCAGCCAGCTTGAGGTAAGGGATAGCGTTGGCGGTATCCACCTCTACGCCGCAGCCTTGCAGATAGGCCATACCCATGCCATAACAGCCAGATACGCTGCCCGACTCATAGGCTTGAGAGAAGAGAGAATAAGCCTTGTCTTTGTCTTGAGGCACAAAGCGGCCATCCATATAGTGAGTGCCCAAAGTGAACTGGGCGTCGGCATAGCCTTGGTCGGCAGCATAGGTGAGGTAATTGATGGCCGAGGTAGAATCAAAAGGAACATTCTCGGCCTGCATATAATGGGAATAATAAAGGCCCATCATATACACGCCCTGAGGCACATCCATTTCGGCAAGCTGATTGAAGCAAGAGGCTGCAAATTCATGGTTGATGGAATCGAATATAAGACCAAAGCAATAAATACGGCCCAGATCCCAAAGCGCACCAGAATGTTGGTCGGCAGCAGCAGTCATCAAATGAGCAAGACCCTCCTCAAGTTCTTGGGGCTTCTTTTTGCCGATGGTGCCATTGAGCAACATGGCGGCAAGACGATAATGGGCATGAGGCACATCGGCCTGACGATAATACTTGGCAGCTTTGTTGTAATCAACCTTGGTGTTGGTGCCGGTCTCATAAACGCTTCCAAGCAGAGCAGTGCTGAGGGGGTCGCCTTGCTTGTAGCCCATGTTGACGCAATCCATGCTGGCTTTCTCGTCGCCCTTGGCAGAGAGTGCCATGGCTTTATAGTAATACCCATTGGCATCGCCACCTTTGATCATATTGTCGTAGCATTCAATAGCCAGGTCGTAGTTGCCCGATGTTTCATAGAGATTGCCAAGAGCGACCATACTCTCGGTATTGCCATTCTGATAGGCAATGCGGTAGTACTTGGCAGCCAGTGGCTTGTTGTCATAGGTGACAGCATAGATATCGGCCAATACTTTGGCGCAAGCGCCATCCTCATAATCCTCCACTCCACGGACGAGCCATTCGATGATTTGGGCCGTGTCGGCGGGACGATCGGTGCGCTGATACTCCAGATTCACAAGATTTTGGAGAGCGAGAACATGACCATCTTTTGCCGGAATTGCAGCAGCAGCCATATAATACTGATAGGCACGGAGCGTATCGCCAATAGACAAATAATAGCTACCCAAGGTGTTGTTGCACACCGCCTGAGTAGCGTTGTCGCAATGAGTGCCCCGCTCCCATAGCAGGAGGGCCTTGGCCGTGTCGCGAAGAGCCACATCGTCGGCCATCACATAGAGTTCGCCGAGGGCTTCTTTGACATGATAAGAATTGGGGTGCACAGCGTCATAACGAGACCAAATTTCCAATGCTTTGAGTTCATCCATTTTCACCCCGTTGCCATAATAATAGAGCTTGCCAGCCACATAGGTGGACAACTCATCGCCCCATTTCATGCCTTCATTGGCCCACTTGAGCGCTTTTTTATAATCGCCCTTAGCTCTATACAAATCAGCCAACAAACCTGCGCTGGAAAAATTGTTGAGCTTATAGGATTTCTCCAGATAACTAATGCCCATTTTGCGATCCTTGTCGGTGGCAAATGGGGCTGATAACAATTGCACGCCTTTGGCTTCATAGCCCCAGGCGGAACCCATCTGAACAGCCTTGGCCAAATATTCATTAGCCTTGGCCGTGTCCTTGGCCACACCCATTCCCAAAGAGTAGGCGTAATAGAGTGCCGCCATCGCATTGGGATGCCCTGCATCGGCACATTCTTTGCGAATGGCAAACTGGCGAGCTGTATCGCGAGGCAAGAGGGTAGATTCCACATAATAGCGAGTGGTGTTGAGTTTGCCATCCAGGTTGCCACCCTCGGCAGCAAGGTTGAACCATTTCAATGCCACGGCGGAGTCAACCTCAACACCTGCACCTGTTTCGTAGCATTTACCAAGTATAACCATGGCCTTGGTGTCGCCCTTGCGAGCTTTGCCAACGAGCTTTTGGTCGGCCTGAGCATGGAGCATCATGGGAGCCAAAGCCAACAATAAGAGGAGAATACGAGTTTTATACATATAGCTATATTTTATTTTCGTGCTGCAAAGATACTAAAAAATATCAAAATGCGTTATAAAATATTATATTTATATATTATGAATACTATCGAAGTTATCATTGAGAATACCGGCGAACGCCGCGAAATACCGCAAGGTACATCATTATCCGAACTGGCCAAAACCTATACCTCCGAGCCAGGCACCCACCCTGTGTTGGGTGCATTTGTGAACAATGTGGTGGAGGATATGCAATACAACATCTACTCACCCAAGTCAATTCGTTTCTTCGACATCGCCTCCAGCCATGGCCGGCGCATGTATCAGTCGTCGCTGGTGTTCATGCTCTACAAGGCGCTGCGCGACACCTATCCTCAGGCATCTTTGTCGGTGAAACATTCGCTGCGTGGCGGCTTCTATTGCACCATCACCGGCCAAAACCTTGACAAGCGAGACCAAGTGGCCGAGACTGTGCGCAAACGTATGCTCGAACTGCAACAGCAGAACCTCCCCTTCGAGAGCAAAGGTATGCTGCTCACCGAGGCCATAGAGTTGATACGCAATGCCGGCATTCCCGAGACACTGAAACTTTTGGAGTCGCTCAACCAATTATATATCACCATCAACTTCCTGGATGGCGTGCCCCACAAGTTGGGTTCCAAACTGGTGCCCAGCACCGGATGCCTCACCTCATGGGATTTCCGCCCCTACAATGATGAGGGCTACATGCTACAGATGCCCGACCAACACCATCCGGACAAGCAGCCCGTGATGCCCGACACCCCCAAGCTGTTCTCCATTTTCAAAGAGCACCACCGCTGGGTGGACCTGCTGCACGTGCCCACCATCACCGACCTCAACCGCATTGTGCGCGACAAAGGCGAGAACCACCTCATCCATGTATCGGAGGCCCTCCACGAGAAGAAATATGCCGAGATTGCCGACATGGTTTACCAGCGTCGCAACCAAGTGAAGATGGTGCTGCTGGCTGGCCCCTCCTCCTCGGGCAAGACCACCTCGTGCCGCCGACTGAGTGTCCAACTCAGCGTGTTGGGCTTTGACGTGAAGCAGCTCTCGCTTGACGACTATTTCGTATGCCGCGAGCGCACCCCCAAGCTGCCCAATGGCGAATACGACTTCGAGAGCGTGGATGCGTTGGACATCCCCCTGCTCAACGAGCACCTGCTAAGGCTTTTCAAAGGCGAAAGGGTGGAGATTCCCACATTCGACTTTATCAAAGGCAACCCCTATTTCGATGGCAAGAGTCTGCAACTTGGCCCCAACAGCATACTGGTGGTAGAAGGCATCCACGCCCTCAACCCCAAGCTCACCGCCCAGATTGCCGACGACCTGAAATTCCGCGTGTATGTGTCGGCACTCACCCAGATTGCCATCGACGACGCCAACATCATCCACAGCAGCGAGAACCGTATGCTGCGCCGCATTGTGCGCGACAACAACTTCCGCGGCTGGGATGCCTACAACACCCTCCACCGCTGGGCCGAGGTTCGCCAAGGTGAGGAGAAAAACATTTTCCCCTTCCAGGAGAATGCCGACGTGATGTTCAATTCCGCCCTGCTCTACGAGCTGAGTGTGCTGAAGATCTATGCCGAACCGCAGCTCAAGCGCATCCCCGAGAACTGCCCCGAATTTGCCGAGGCACATTATATGCTCAAGTTCCTCGACCTCATCGACCCCATCGACCCCAAGCACATCCCCCCCACCAGCATCATGCGCGAGTTCCTTGGCGGCAGCAGCTTTGAGTATTGATTCTTACTGATTTGAGCGAGACAAGCGTCCCCAATAGTTAAGGTTAAAGTAAATGCCCATGAAGAAGTTTGTTTTATTTCTCGGATTGATGTTTGCCTCGCTTGCCCTGAAAATCTGGGCCAACGATGGCACATACTACACCTCCGGCAACCAGCTTGTGCCTCTGCAGGAGACCAACATCAGTGTGCGCAAAGAGGTGCTCACCATCTCCATTCTCAACAACGGCTTTGCCCACGTGGATGTCTATTACGAATTTTGGAATCCCAGCCAACAGTCGCGACAGCTGCTCATGGGCTTTGAGGCCGACCCGCCTTACAACAGCGATTGGAAATTCCACCCCGATGGCGTGCACCCCAATATTGCCGACTTCACGGTGGAAATGAATGGCATACAACTAGCCTATAAAAATGCCGTGTGCATTCAAAATACAACAACGCTAGACACTGTGCCGAGAAAAGACTATGTATTGTTTGACGACAACCGCCTCTACGAGAAAGACCCCGAAACCAATTCAGAGTATTGGGATGCGGGCATCACATTTGACTATGTCTATTATTTCACGGCCAC